>JAFUXY010000259.1 GCA_017477005.1 Lachnospiraceae bacterium
CAAAGTCCCGCGAAAATCAGCTCCGAAAGCGGATAACGCACAGAAACCTTTGCGTGGCAATACCGGCACCGTCCCTTTGACAGAACCCAGCTTGCAAGCGGCACCAAATCCCTGCCGCCTAATGGATGGCCACAGGCACGGCAGCGGCTGCGCCCATGTACGAAATCCTCGCCCCGGGCGATCCGCATAGCCGCGCAGTTCAAAAAAGAACCAAAGACAAGGCCCAGTAAGCCCGTTCCTATCCACCCCAGTTGTTCTATATTCATCATTACATATAACTATACATGTCAAACATGGACATATAAATGGCGATCACGATGAAGCCTGCGATCACCGCAACGAAGCACAGCAGCGCGGGCTCGAGCATCGCCACCGCCCGTGTGACGGCAAGCTCCAGTTCCGTATCGTAATACAGCGCCACCGTGTCCAAGGTCGCCTTCATCTCTCCGGTCTCTTCGCCGACACCCACCATATCCGTCAAAATTTCCGGCATACAGTCGGCCTCCCGCATAGAATCTACGACGGTGCGCCCTTCTTCGATCCGCGTCACCATCGAAGCCAGTCTCGTCTCGATCAGATAATTCGGCATCACGTTCGAGGTAATCGCCACAGATTTCGTCATCGGAAGCCCCGATCCGATCATCGTCGCCATCGTATTGGCAAACAAGCTGGCGGCATTGAGCTGGGCGATATTTCCCAAAACCGGGAGCTTCAGTTGAATAGTCGAGGTAATCATCTTGCCCCGTCTGGTCTTTTTGAACAACAAAAACGCAATGCCTAACGCCGCTACTCCGATCAGGAAAAAGACAAAGGTATTTTGCACAAATTGCGAAATATGGATCAAAAGCCTTGTCATAAAGGGCAGCTCTCCGCCCATTTCCTCAAACATCTCGGTAAAGGTAGGAACCACCTTCACCATCAGCACCATCACGACCCCGATCGCGATCAGCAGTACAAAGACCGGGTACATCATAGCCGAACGCACCTTGTCGTTCATCTTGGTCTGTTTGTCAAAATGCCGGTAAATCGAGTCGAAAGAATTGGCGAGATCTCCGGCTTCCTCTCCGGCGCGTACCGTCTCTACAAAGGTCGGCGGCAGTATATTGCCTCCGTGCTCTTCGAAGCTGGCCGACAGCGTCCGTCCGGCTTCCACATCGTCCCCCACCTGAATCAAAATGCGTTTGATCGCCCGGTTGTTCGTCTTTTGCGTAATCAATCGAACAGCCCGCGCAATCGGGATACCAGCCGCCAAAATCGTGGCGAATTGATTGCACATCAGCGTAAACGCCTTGGGATCCAGCTTGCTTCTTCCAATCTGAATGTTCAGTATGCCCGGCATATTGACATTCACGGTGTGGATTTCCTTCAGCGAAAGCACCGCTTGATATTGGTTTCGGATCTTCGCTGTGGCCTCGAGCTCGTCAAAGGCCTCGATCATGCCGTCGATCTTCTCACCGGCCGCCGACATAGCCGTGTATTTATATGTGACCAACCTTCCTCACCCCTCCCAGCGATTTCAGGTTCTTGTATCTATAGCAAAAAGCGCCTTCAAAAACCAGGCATATCATCCCATCTGCCTCTGCACAAATTCCTTGTTGACTGCGTAATGCAGCGCAGAGTCTCTGGTAATCTGATTCCTTCGCACCAGCATGATCAACGCCTGATCCATCGTCTGCCCGCCGATATCCGCCGAAGTAGCGACCGCGTTGGCGATCTGCGGCGTATTGCCAGTGCGGATCAAATTGCGGATCGCGTCGGTCACGATCATGTATTCCGCCGCAAGCGCCCGGCCACCGCCCTTCTTCTGGATCAACTGCTGGGTCAGCACAGCCACCAGGCACATCGAAAGCTGCAGCCGGATCTGTGCCTGCGCGCCCTCCGGGAATACCTGTACCATACGGTCGATCGAGTCTGCGGCACTGCCTGTATGCAGGGTTCCGAACACCAAATGGCCGGTCTCCGCCGCCGTGATCGCCGTCTCAATTGTATCCCGATCCCGCATCTCGCCGATCAAAATCACGTTTGGATCCTCACGCAGCGTCGCGCGAAGTCCCATGGCAAAGCTCTTCGTATCCTTTCCGACTTCCCGCTGGTTGATCGCGCACAGATCCGGCTGGTAGATATACTCCACCGGGTCTTCCAAGGTCACAATATGCCGCTTGTAATTGTGGTTGATGTTGTCGAGGAGCGCGGCTAAAGTCGTCGATTTTCCTGAGCCGGTCTCTCCTGTCACAAGCACGATGCCCTTGTGGAGCCTGGGCAGATCCAGCACCGCCGGAGGCAGCCCCAGCGTCTCCAAAAGCGGAATCGACTCCGCCAAAATCCGCAGCGCCAGGGAAGGTACGCCCTGCTGTTTGAAAAGATGCAGACGGCAG
>JAFUXY010000260.1 GCA_017477005.1 Lachnospiraceae bacterium
ATGATCTCGGGGGAGTCCGCCACCGGCGTCGTGTTCGGCATTGCGCAGACCGTCGTGAAGCCGCCGGCCGACGCTGCCATAGAGCCGGTTTCAAGTGTTTCCTTGTGCGTCTGCCCGGGGTCTCTGAAATGTACATGCAGATCGATCAGACCAGGCATCACGCAGAGTCCGGCTGCGTCGATCACCGTGTCCTCAGATGCAGGTTCTAGGTGGGTTTCGATTTCAGAAACAACGCCGTCCTCGATGCGGATATCGAAGAGATCATCCGTCGAGGAAACCGGGTTGATGAGGCGTCCGCCTCGAATGAGCATTCCCATAATTTTCTTTACCTCATTTCCAGAAAGGACAGCTCCCGGGCCATATGCGCATCGGAGGGATAGCTTTCAATGTACTCCCTCGCAAGCGTACGCGCCTGTTCAAACTCGCCGCAGTATTCGAGGGCGGCGATCTGTCCTTTCAACAAATCCTTGTACCAAACGCTTTTTTCTTCCTGTTCCAACTCGGCCTTCAAAGCCTGGTCGTAGATCTTGTTGGCTTTTTTGTATTTTCCGACGATCAGCAGCAATTCTCCCGCGATCTGGCTGTGCTTTGAGTCCAGATTGTCCGTGTTTTTGGAGTATTTCTCAGCGAGCTTTTTCGCCTTTTTTTTCTGCCCGTCCTTTTTGTAGGCGCGGGCGAGATAGACCGCCGCCTCGTCGCTGCCCGTTTCCATCGCGCGGGAAAAGGTTGTCTTGGCGACACCGTTCTGGCCTAGAATCTGGTAGATCCGTCCCCGGTAGAACAGGCTCTCGGAATCGTCGCCGCCGATCCTGGAAGCCGCATCGATGAACTGCATGCCCTCTTTTTTGAGCCCGTTTTTGCTCAGGTTGTTGTAGATTGCGATCGCCAGCTCGTAGTCCTTGTTGGCGATGGAAGTGGCTTTGCGGTAATCCTCGAGCGCCTTGCCCTGCTTTTCCTGCTGCAAGTACACGCTGCCGCGCAGGAAGTAGGCATCGGCGTTTTTCTTGTCGTAGGCGATCAAATTGTCGTACGAGGCAATGGCTTCGTCGAAGTCTCCCCGCAAAAAGCTGCACGCCGCCAGATAGTAGGTCAGATCAATCTCTCGCTCCGAGACCCGGCTTCCGCCGCAGGCGATCGCCTCCTTGAAATGTTCGTATGCCGCGTCGTAATCCCCCGCCGAAATGGCCGCAATCCCGGCATCCCGCAGCTCGGTCTGGGCTTTGCGGTCCGCGCCGCCGCAGGCGCAGAGCAGGGATAGGACCAGGGCCGCAAGGCAAATGCCGCCATACGACCGAAGGCTCCGATTGGCGCCGAAATACGGCATTGTCCCGCAGCACAACTTTATAATATGTAAGAATCTATTTTGCCGCATAGAAAAAAACATAGGCTTCTGTCTCCTTGAACGAGCATTATACCATAAACCGAAAAAAAGTGGAATAGCCGGATGGAGAATGTTTGTCGTGGCAAAAGTTTTCTGTAGAAACTTTGTTACAATACTTTGACAAAATATATAATACGTGCTACAATATCTTGCGGTTGTAGAGGTGTTGGTAGAGGAGAGGAGCTGCCGACATTTCATGAGAGGAGGAGACGAACCATGGAGCATACTGAGTTCAACAAGGTGCGGGCCTCGGTGCAGCAGCAGTGCGGCAGCAAGGTCATGATCCAATTGGATCGGGGGCGCAACAAGATCGACATCGAGAGGGGCGTGATCAAGGAGGCATACCCGAGCGTGTTTACGATCTTGGTAGATGAAAAAGAGGAGGATCGTCCGGCGCAGCTATTGTCGTTTAGCTACACGGACATTATTACAAAAGAGATACGGATGATGCTTTGTTGAGAATGGGGGAGTCTTAGCTGACTCCCTTTTTGGGCAATACACAACGAGGAGGCAACGGGGAGGCAGTTACTATGCAATATGGTCAGAGGATGAAACGATGGATAGCACTTGGGATGGCGGTTTCACTTTCATTTCCACTCATTTTGAATCCTACCAATGCGTATGCGGCAAAATCGATCAATGAATTGGAGCAGGGCAAGCGGCAGGCTCAGAGCGAATTGAACCAACTGGATTCGGAGCTTGTCAATCTGTTGGCGGATATCAATCTGCTCGAGCGCAATATCGAGGAAAACCGCAGACAGATCCAGGATGTCAAGTACGAGCTGAAGGCAGCACGGGCCGCCGAAGCCAAGCAGTACGAAGACATGAAGGTGCGCATACGCTATATGTATGAAAATGGCCAGCAGAGCATCTTTACCATGCTTCTCGAGTCGGGCAGCATTGCGGAGTTCTTGAACCGCGTCAGCTATGCCCGCGCGGTGTATGAGTACGACAGGGGGCTGCTGTCTTCTTATGAAGCGACGGCCGAGGCGATCCACGACATGCAGGTCGCTTTGAAGATCGAGCAGGCGGAGCTTGTCGCGAGAGAAAATGATTTGAAGGCAAAGCAGGGCACACTGAACGCAATGATTGCGACCAAGCGTTCCGAGATCGCCAATTTCGACTCCCAGCTCAAGCTGGCGAGGGAAGCGGCGGCGAGACAGGCGGCGGAGCGCGCGAGACGGGAGGCCGAGGCGAGAGCCAGGGCGAATGCGGCCGCTGTTTCAAGGCAGGCGGAGATCGAGCGTCGCCGCCAGGAGGAAGCGGCCAGGCAGCAGCAGGAAGCGGCCGAAAAGCCCGCAGAGTTGGCAATCGCTCAGGCCGATGGGGATGAGCGGATGGAAGAGGACGCTAATGAGACCACTACGACTTCCTCCCAGAGCGAGACCACGGAAAAAGCCTCTGACACGAAGTCCAATACAAAGTCTTCGGACGAGGATGTGATCCCTGAGTCGACGACTACGTCTTCCAAATCCGATGGCAAGAAAAAGACGACTTCGATTGTTGAGGATCTGAGTGCCGGAGAGGACACAGAGGATACGAGCGACTATGTCGAAGACACGACCACGACGACAAGCAGTACGACGAGTGACGACGACTATGGGGATGTCTACGACGACAGCGACGATAGTGAATATTACGATGGATCGAGCGACGACAGCAGCGACTACATCGACAGCTATGCGGACGTAGAGGATACGACGACAGATTCATCGGCCTCCCAGTCCACGGGTTCTACTTCGGTGAGTGGTTCGTCGGTGGCGAGCTATGCCTCGCAGTTTGTCGGCAATCCTTATGTTTGGGGCGGCAACTCGCTGACCAACGGCTGCGACTGCTCGGGCTTTGTGGTGCAGGTATATTCCCATTTCGGCGTAGACCTGTCGTCCACCCGTACCTCGGGCGCGCTGGAGGGCGTGGGGCAGTCGGTGAGTTATGAAAATATTCAGCCGGGAGACATCGTTTGTTATCCTGGACATGTCGCCATCTATGCGGGCGGCGGACGGATCGTAGAGGCACAGAGTTCGAAGACCGGGATTACGAGCAATCGTTCCGTGACGAACAATTCGATTACCGCGATTCGTCGTGTCCTTTGATTATGCAATTTGACAAAATAAAAAAATGGGCCAGGCGTCTCGTGTTCGTTGTATTGGCAATCGGGATTGCGTGGCTCTTTTTCTATGGAACCTATGAGGGGTATCTGCGGCGCCACCGCATCGACGTGTTATCCAACTTGCAGGAAGTGGTGGCGACGGTGGATGAGGAGGATCTGACGTTTGAGGATCTTGGATTTTATATCTTGTTTCAGGAGCGGCGGGTCGAGCAAGAGGCGGAGGTCTACAACAAAGACCGGACGTCGGATTTTTGGAACATCCATACCAATGGATTTTTTCTGAAGGCGCAGGCCAAGGAAGCAGTGATCCAAATGGCGATCCATGACCGGATCTTTTATCGCGAGGCTGTGAAGAATGGGATTGTCATATCTTCGGATGAAAAGCAGCTTTTGGAGAATGCGAGGACGGACTTCTGGTCAGATCTGTACGATAGCCAGCTCGAACGGATTCCGGGTACCTATGAGTCAGTGAATGAGACGATGCGCCAGATCGCCTATGCGGAGAAATACCAGGCACGTCTGGCCGAAGAGATGGAGACGACCTATGGCGGATTGAACTGGAGCGGTTATGATTACCAGCAGATCCGCGACAACGAGCACAAGGTGAAAATCTACGATCGGGTATGGAGACGGGTGATCTTGGGAGAGATTACGTTGAATCATGATTCAGTCAGCTATTTGAACGCCTTCGATAAGAAGGATGAGGCTTCTGAAAAATGAGGCTTCTGAAAATATAGAAAAAAGTGAAGAGGATACGAAAGATAGAAAGATAGAAAGGAAGAACATTGAAATTCGGACGAAACAAACCGTGCTGGTGCGGCAGCGGAATCAAGTACAAGCATTGCCATGAGGCGTTTGACAGACAGATCAAGCATATTGAGCTGCAGGGGCATGTGGTGCCTACGCATGAGATGATCAAGACCAGAGAGCAGGTCGAGCTGATCAAAAAGAGCGCGGTGATCAACCGGGCTTGTCTCGATGCAGTGGATGAGGCGATCCATATCGGGATGACGACGCAGGAGATCGAAGATATTGTCTACGAGACGACGACGAGTATGGGCGGGATTCCGGCGCCGTTGAATTACGAAGGGTTCCCGAAATGCACCTGTACCTCGGTGAACAGCCAGGTTTGCCACGGCATTCCCTCGAAAAAGGTGGTTTTGAAGGACGGGGATATTTTGAATGTGGATTGCTCGACGATACTCGATGGGTATTTTTCGGACTCCTCGCGGATGTACATGGTCGGAAATGTCAGCGAGCAGAAGAAGCGGCTCGTGAAGGTGGCGAGAGAATGTGTGCAAAAGGGGCTGGAAGCCACGAAGCCGTGGGGATTTTTGGGCGATATGGCGGAGGCCGTACACAAGCATGCCGAGGCCAACGGCTACAGCATTGTGCGGGAGATCGGCGGACATGGCGTCGGTATCGAATTTCATGAAGACCCGTGGGTGAGCTATGTGTCGAATGCCGGGGAAGACATGCTGATCGTGCCCGGGATGATGTTCACGATCGAGCCGATGGTCAATATGGGTCGGGCGGATATTTTCACCGACGAGGAAAATGGCTGGGAGGTCTACACCAAAGACGGCAAGCCCTCCGCCCAGTGGGAGATTCAGATCTACATCACCGAAGACGGCCCCGAGGTGATCTGTTGGTAGCTACTCCTTTTCCTTCCCGTTCAAAGACTTATCATAGGCATAGTACGAATCCTTGCCGCCCTGCTTGACCTGGTACAGCGCCAGGTCAGCTTTTTGGTAGAGATCTTTGTAGCTGTCCCCATTTTCGGGGTAGACGGCGTAGCCGATCGAAACCGTATAGAAAATCTCGTGATCCTGATAGACGATGCTCTTTGGCCGGACACAAAACTCCATCAAAAGCTCGTCCACCTCATCCTTGGACAGCCCGCGCAAAAAGATAATAAACTCATCCCCGCCGAGGCGGCTGACCAGCCCGGCGTACTGGAACTTCTCGCGCATCCGGCTCGCAATATCCTTCAAAACCGCGTCCCCGGCCGGATGGCCGAAGTTGTCATTGACATGCTTGAAATTGTCGAGGTCTACGATGATCAGCGTCGCGCGTCCCTTGGCCTGCTGCATATGCGCTTTGATCAGCGGCAATGCCGTGTTTCGGGTCTGCAGTCCGGTCAGTGAATCTCTGGCGGCATCGGTCGCCCTCGAACAGAGCAGGAATTTCTGGTCGCCGTTGAACACGACCGAAAGCAGATTGTAGATCTGCCAATTATAACGCCCCTTTGCGTCCATTGTTCGGAAATACTCTTTGATATCTTTGCCCCCGGTATCCTGGATCCGGGTCAGAGCTGTGTCCAAATCGAAAAACTGGATAAAGCGGTATTGGTCGTCCGGGTGGATATTGCGGCTGGCGAAGGTGCGGATCGAGCGCTTCAGGCTGCCCTTGATAAACGATTCCTTGTAGCGAGAAGAATCGAGATAAATATTTTCGACCGTGCCGTCGCTGCTGATCAGATCGATGCGGCTGTACAGCGTGTACAAGAATCGCAGCACGGATTCCATTTTGTTCTGCCGCGTCTGGGGATCGTCTTCATTGCGTTCTTCGATCACCGCCAAAAGCGCACCATCGTCCGTCTCCACATTGTAAGAAATGCAGCGGATCCGTATGTGCTTGAAGCCGGTCTCAGTCACGAAATCCTGCTCCATTTCCTCGCCGGTCATAATACACTGTTCCGCTGTATCGTGGATCC
>JAFUXY010000261.1 GCA_017477005.1 Lachnospiraceae bacterium
TGCGCCTTCGCAAGCGAGTTGGCTATCTCCTCCGCCATGATCTTTCCATACGCCGAAGCGCGTCTGGCGCCCACCATTGCGATCAGCGTCTCCCCCGCCTCTGGCATCCTTCCGCGATAATACAAAGCAAACGGAGCATTCTGGATTTTCGTCAGCCTGAGCGGATAATCCTCCGTCTCCATCGTCAACAAGGCGATCTTCTTTTCCAAAAACCGCTCGTACTCACCGTCCAAATCCCACAGATTCTTTTGTGTTTCAACATATTCCGCCGCCTGCGCCCGCAAAATGCCGCTTTTTTGATAGGCCTCCCTGTCCGCTTGGTAGACCGCCTCGCAGCTGCGAAACCGCTTCAGCAGCCTTCGCTTCGTCGCATTACCAATCCCACTCAAGCGGGCCAGCCAATACTGATACCTCATAGTCCATTCCCCCATTCCGATTTGTCGATACAGCGATAACACATGCATTCGGTCAAATGTCTTGTCGTAATCTTTTCACTGCCCTCAAGGTCCGCGATCGTCCTCGCCACCCGCAACAGCTTGTGGAAGGTTCTCGCCGTCAGCGAAAGCCGTTTGTACGCCTCCTCCATATACTTCTCTTCTTTTTCACCTAGAATACAATATCGATCCATATCCTTGACCGGGATCCGGCTGTTATACAGGATATCCGTGCCTTCGAAGCGCTCCTTTTGGACGGCCAACGCCTCCAACACCCGGTTTCGTATGGATTCCGAGGACTCATTTTTCTCAGACGAACGGATTTCCCGGAATTCGAGCCGGGGCGCTTCCACGCAAATATCGATCCGATCGAGCATTGGCTGCGAGATACGGAACAGGTAGCGATTGATCTCCGCCTGGGTACACTGACACCGGTTCAGATCCGGAAAATAGCCGCATTTGCACGGATTCATAGCCGCCACGAGCACGAACTGCGCCGGATAGCTATAGGATCCATTGGCACGTACGATACTGACTTGGCGGTCTTCTAGGGGCTGCCGCAGCGCCTCCATGACATCGTGCCGAAATTCGGTCAGCTCGTCCAAAAACAACACGCCGCCATGCGCAAGGGAGACCTCCCCGGGACGGATATCCCGCCCTCCGCCCACCAGACCGACCGTCGAAATCGTGTGGTGCGGGCTGCGAAAAGGCCGTCTATCCATCAGGCTGCTGCGTTCTTCAAACTTGCCGCAGACACTATATATTTTCGACAATTCCATCTGTTCTTCTCTATTCATCGGCGGCAGTATGGACGGAATACATTTGGCAGCCATTGTCTTTCCGCTTCCCGGAGGTCCGATCATCAACAGATTGTGCAGTCCCGCAGCGGAAATCTCGCAGGCACGCCGCAGGATTTTCTGTCCATTGATATACTTGAAATCTGCTTCCTGAACGCTTTCTCCCGCTCCCACCGAACCTTGTTCGGGCGGCATCGGCTCCGTTCCTTCATTTAGATAGTCCACTACTTCCTTTAGATCCGATACCCCCACCACCTTCATCTCACTGACCATAGCCGCTTCATAAAAATTCTCCCGCGGCACTACGCAGATCCGCTTTCCGCAGTCGCAGGCGGCCAAAGCCATGGGAAGAACCCCGTTGACCGGATAAATATGTCCGTTCAGTCCCAGTTCCCCA
>JAFUXY010000262.1 GCA_017477005.1 Lachnospiraceae bacterium
CGCAGGTGGACACCGCCACCAGCGGAAAAGAAGCCCTTGAAGCGGCGATGAAGACGCATTACCATTTGATCTTCATGGATCATTTGATGCCGGAAATGGACGGTATTGCCACCCTCCACGAGATTCGCCGCCAGGCGGGAGGGCTGAACACGGAGACGCCGATTGTCGCGCTGACCGCAAATGCTGGCAGCGAAATGGGCGCACTCTACGAACGGGAGGGCTTCGATGGCCATCTGGTGAAGCCGGTCACAGGAGAATTGCTCGAACAGGAAGCGCTCAAATTCCTGCCCGATAATCTCATTTCCTCGGCGCCGGAACTCGAGGAAGATGCTATGAATACCGATGTGACTATGGACGTCCGCCGAAAGCTGCACAAACGTCCGATTTTGATATCGACCGAGAACCTGTGCGACCTGCCCGGGGAAATTCTCTATCGCCATATGATAAAGGTAATCCCGTTCCACATCCGTACGCAGAACGGTAGCTTTTTGGACGGAATCGAGATCGACACGGATTCGGTGCTTTCCTATGCGAGTATCAGCGGGGAGGTTCCCCAGGTGATCGAACCGGAGGTGCCGGATTATGTCGCGCATTTTGCCGCCGCTTTGGAGGAGGCGCAGCAGGTTATCCATATCACGCCGACGAGAAACACGAGCGGCGCTTTTCCGAAGGCCAACGCCGCCTCCCGTTCGTTTGGAAACGTGGTGGTATTTGATTCCGGGCAGATGTCGAGCGGTATCGGGCTTTTGGTGCTTCAGGCTGCCAAAATGGCGGAGGCCGGGTTCCCGCTCCAAAAAATTCTCGAGCGGCTTGCCGAGATACGAAGCCGGACTCAGACGACTTTTTTGCTCGAAACAACGACCTACCTCAAACGAAACGGGCGGGTGCCGAAGCATGCCACGCTGATCTGTGAGGCGTTTATGCTTCGTCCCGGTGTCCGCGCGACGCCCCAGGGGATGCGTCTGCTGCGCTTCTTCTCCGGAGGAAAGGAGGTCGCTCGCCGCCGTTATATCCGGTTTTGCTTCCGTGAGCCGTCTCAGATCGATACGAGCTGCCTGTATCTGGCCTATTCGGGTCTGCCGATGGAGGAATTGTATGAAATCGAGCAGCAGGTGTTGGATCTGGTTCCGTTTGAGCGGATTGTCCGGCAGCCGGTGTCTTCGGCGAGCGCGACCATGTTCGGCCCAGGAGCTTTTGGGCTGATCTATGTGTACAAGGGGGCGGAGCTGCTTCCGGAGACGACGCTGCACATGCCGCAGAACCCGCTGTTTGCCCGAAAAGCCGCCGTCCTGCCGAACGCAGGGCCTACGGTGGCGCTGCACGGTATGACCGGCGCGCGTCCGATCGAAACGCCTGGGGCACCGCAGGGATCGTCTATGGGTCGTCCGGGTGAATCTTCTGCGGCACCGGTTCCGGGGACCTGGCAGGGAACAGCGCAAAATCCGACAAGTGAGGGGTTGAAAAAAGGTGAAGAATATCGTAGACTAGGAGAAGCGGACACATCGACTCCTTCCGGGTCTTCGGCGCTTCCCGAGTGGTTGGCTGAAAACCGCGCGTTGTCGGCGGAAGAAGGCGTGAAGCACTGTGGTTCGCCGGAGGATTATCTTGAAGTCCTGAATATTTTTTATCGGACGATCGATGAAAAATCCGATGAGATCGAACGGTATCACAGGCAGTCCGATATCGAAAATTATACAATCAAGGTGCATGCGTTGAAAAGCTCAGCCCGCATCATAGGCGCTTCGGAGCTTTCGGATATGGCCCTTTCGCTGGAGGAGGCCGGGACAGCCGGGGATACGGCGAAGATCAACGCTGAGACGGAGCCGCTTTTGGCGTTTTATCGCAGCTACAAGGGTATCCTTTCTCCTTTGGGCGAAAGGGAAG
>JAFUXY010000263.1 GCA_017477005.1 Lachnospiraceae bacterium
AAGAAGGCGATCTCGAACAGGTGCACCCGGTAGTCGTTGACGAACGGCTTCAACCGCTCGTCTATCTTGTCGCCCAAAGCCTCGTAGAGCGACTTCGCCTTATCCCACCTCTTCTTGTAGCCCATGTACAGAACAAGGGTTATCACCGGATACCTCTCCGTGATTTTGTGCCGCTTGCCGTTTTCATCCGTCTCGTATCGAATCTGGTCGCGGTAGGCTGCCCCGTCATAACCAATCGTTCGAAACGGCATGGATCTGCCTCCTTGACACATTCCTCGCCGCCGAACAAAAGCACGTTCATAATGTCCGCAAACACGTCATTGTAGGCCTCGAGATCGCCCATCGCGCTATCTTTTTCTGTCGCCATTTGACCTCCCTCCTGCGGGAGAGTAAGCAACCCTTCCCATCTCCCGCCCTATGATTAAAAAATTTGGAATAATAAAGCAGGAAATGTATTATCAAGATGATAAAACGAAATGAGACATCCATTAGAAAACGAATCTCTGTCGCTCGCTATTTGTTGTCCTCAAGAAGCCATCGACATGGCCAAGATCGATTCTGCTTTAGACGAAGTATAGCGCCTATTCCATTAAAACGCAATCCTTATTTCAAAAAAACCTCTCCCGTTTTCGGGAGAGGTCACACATAAATCCCTATTCCATTTTTGCCAGATCAATCTGCTGCACTGCTCCGGCGGCTCCGGTCGATTCATGCAGGAAAAATCCGGTGGAACGCACCATCGCTTTTGTTGTATTCTCTTCATCTGTAATCGAAAACTGCGTCGGCGCCGCTGCCAGGCAGATCGCTCCGATGTCGCTATCCTTCAGAGAGAACAACTGCGGATTTCCTTTTTCATCCACCGACCAGACGCGCAGCTTGTCGAATATCTCGTCCGCCTCATCGATCCAGCCGTTTCCATCGAGATCATAGGCGGCCAACTCCGCAAACCCGTTTCCGGAAAGCGCGCCAAACAACTCGCTTCCATCACCGATCACGCCGTCGCCGTCCTTGTCCAACGCCAAAAATCCGTGCCCAGGATTCAATGAAGAAATCTCTTCTTCCTCGCCGTCCGCATCGAGGTCGAAGAAAAACGTCTGATCCGAAACCGCGTCCACATTTCCATTCAAATGAATCACCAGAGGATCCACCATAATCGGCTTTTTCTGGAATATGGAAATATTGGTCTCCTGATAAAAGGAACGGCTCATACCTACATTCAAATTGAATTCGATTTCCCGCCCATCTTCAGTACAGACCTTTCCAGTCGTCTCGAAGCTCGTCATTTCCGTCTCTTCATAAGTCTCGGAAAACTGTATCGTCTGATAACTTTCCGGCGTCGCCGACGCCCAATACGAATCCTGCAGACTTCTCGCCGAATCTCTTCCAAAGAAAACCTGAAACAGAAAATTCAGCGTTTGAAATTTCATCTGCAGCTGCATGTTCTCAAAATCGCCCATCTCTTCGGAAACCGCTCCTACACGCTGCAGATCAGACATCCTGCCCTGCCGCACAGCTGGAATATCCCCGACTCCGCTTTTCTCGTCCACATACGTGCCGTCTTTCGTATAGGCTAAGGTCGAAAGAAAACTGCCTCTTCCAAAGCCATTCATCCCGGCAAAATTCCGTCCCCACGCACTCTGCGGCCCACTGCCTTTCTCCCCGCCGTCCTGCATCTCAACAATGCCCGACTCCATTTGGTGCCGCGACAAACGCCGACTGGCAAACTGCCGCTTCGATCCCATCTCAAACGCATCCGATTTGATGATCATATGCACATTCCTCCTTCTATTCGGCTCAGGCTGCCTCCTTTCTTTGTTCAGTTGTTTGAGGACGCGCTTATTTCCTCAAACCGTCCCTGCTGCACAACAAAGGCAGCCCTGTCTCATTTGGAACGCACACCAGCTTGTCATCCTTCAATTCCCTTTTCCGTAAAAACAAAAAAGACCCTTCATTTTTTCCAAATTTCCCTATCCGAAAAAAACAACCGTCTTTTGGATGTGTTCCATTTTCAGATAATGAATTCATTCAATATTTGTATCGGATACCTGTATTAAAAAATTAATAGCTGATAATAATTTTGTAACAATATATTTTGTTTTTATTTTTTTCCATTTTTCCCTAATTTATTTCAAAGATTAACCGAAATATGTATATGAAAGCAACAGACAAGCAAATTCAAAAAAACAATAGCAAACGAACAAAAAAGCAAAGTTCCATATATCGTTTACTAAAAGCAAATACTTATAGAAATGGAAGAAAAAATTATGTTTATGACAAATCAATTTATTATTATTTTTATTATGTGTTCCGTATTTTTGACAGTTTTATCCGCAGTGAAATTATCCAAAGAAAAGCACACCAAAGCTTTGACGATCGGCCTGTTTTGCGCGATTTTAGCTGGTGTCGCATTAGTTTTATTCGATATGTCGCTGGCTTGTGTAGCCGCTGTTTTCTCGCATTAAACCCCTGTTTTATATGCTGCCCCCTTTATTATATGATATCCCCCTTTTATATATATACCTCCCTTACAGCGAAAACCCCCGTCATTGTGACGAGGGTTTTTCGTTTGTTTATTTGTTTATCCAATTTCCTTTATTTTTTCTTTCTCTTCCTGCGCTTTTTGGATCAATAAATATCCTGCATACACCGCCATCATCGAAATCAAAAATATACAATAAAAACTCACTGGCGTGGAACCGGCTCCGATATGCTCTCCGAGCAGCATGGCCAACGCATTGAAACAAATATGCGCTGAAATGGTAATCCACAGATTATCCGTTTCCAAATACAACATCCCAAGGACATAACCAAAGCCAAACGCATAGATACTTTGTAACGGATTCGCGTGCATACCGCCGAAGAATAGCGCTTGAACCAAATTGGCTGTCATTGGCCGCATAACCCTGCATGCATAATTCAGCGTCAGCCCCCGGAAACACAATTCCTCGCAAAGCGGTCCAAAAAACACGGTATACAACAGAACCAGAACACCTGCGCCATTCCCCGAAAAATCCAGATTTTCCACTAGCTTCGCATAGGCATCGAACCAATCCGGCCTGGCCTGCGCCAAAATTGCCACGACATTGGCGCAGACATACTGCGCGCCAATCGCAAACAACAGAATACCGCCATACAAGTAGACCGGGTATCCTTTCATCGAATCCCGCTCCGTGGAGCGGTTCGGCCAAAATCCTCGCTCCGTTTCTGTCCGGACCATCCGCCAATACCAAAATGCAAACACCGCCACTCCACAGACCGCATAGACCAGGGAAACTCCCATCAAAAAAACCACCGAGGAAATCCCGTCAATGTATTGCTCTGAAAACTGCCCCTCACTCCCCGGAGACAAGCCCAAAAACATGTAAATCAGGTAGACCTGTGCAGCAAAAATCATCAAACCGTTTTGCAGGGCAAGGCAAACAAACATGGGAACCATGCATCGAAAAAAATCCCAAAATCGCCTGTTCATCATATTTCTTTTCCCTATCTATAGCTTTTGGGCCGCAGTGATTGCCGCGTCTACCGCCTCGATCACCGCATTTCGCAGCCCGGCCTTTTCGAGCGCCAATACACCCGCAATTGTCGTCCCACCGGGAGAACACACGGCATCCTTCAACGCTCCAGGATGCTCGCCGGTATCCCGCAGCATCTTGGCCGCGCCCAAAACAGTCTGTGACACAAACAGATAGGCCTGTTTTCTTGTCATGCCATGCGCCACGGCCGCATCCGC
>JAFUXY010000264.1 GCA_017477005.1 Lachnospiraceae bacterium
GCCCTGCTTCCTCGTAGGCCTTCTTCGCCCATTGTCCGGTCACAATGTAGCCCGCCTTTTTGTTTCGCATCAGGTTCATCGGCACAGCCGCAAACTGCAGCGACGCGCCCCCCTGCAAAAACAGCACCTCGTACTCATCGGGCACGGACAGCAGCTCGCGCAGATCCTTTTCCGCCGTCTGGATGATTTCATCGTACATGGCGCTGCGGTGGCTCATCTCCATGACGGACATCCCGCACCCTCTGTAATCGGTCATTTCCTCTGCCGCCTCTACAAGCACCTCTTCCGGCAGCACGGCCGGTCCGGCCGAGAAATTGTACACTCTGCTCATTCTTTGCTCCTTTCCTCCGGGCCAAAACAATCGGAAATGGAAGTTCCCGGCGCCACCATCGGCCATACCTTGTCGTCCTGTCCGATCAAAAGATCGATCAGCATCGGCTCCATGGTGTCCAACGCCTCGTCTAAAGCCGCCTCGTATTCCGCCCGGGTTTTCGCCCGAACCGCCCGGACACCAAACGCCTCCGCCAGCTTCACATAGTCCACTTCATCCTCAAGCACCGTGCCAGAATAATGCTTGTTGTAGAACAAGGTCTGCCACTGGCGCACCATGCCAAGGGCATGGTTGTTCATAATGATCTCGACGACCGGCACACCCTCTCGTTTGGCCGTCGCCAATTCGTTCATATTCATACGGAAGCAGCCGTCGCCCGCAATATTGAACACCCGCTGTTTGTTCAACCCGATCGACGCACCGATCGACGCGCCCAGTCCATAGCCCATCGTGCCGCAGCCTCCCGAGGTGATCAACTGCCTTGGGCGTTGGAAACGAAAATACTGCGCCGCCCACATCTGATGCTGCCCTACCTCTGTCGCGATCACCGCGTCTCCCTTTGTCTTTTCGTAGAGCGTCCGGATCGCATAGGGACCGTTGACCCCCTCGCCCGGCTCCATCATCGGATACGTTTCTTCCAATTGATGTATTTCCTGCCGCCATGCGCAGTGATCCATTTTCGGAAGCAGCGGGTTGAGCCGCCGCAATATAGCCCGGATGTCTCCGAGTACCTGCGCATCGACGACGATGTTTTTGTTGACCTCCACCGGATCAATGTCAAATTGCAGGATCTTCGCTTCCTTGGCAAAGGTCTCCGGATTTCCAATGATACGATCTGAAAACCGCGTCCCGACAGCGATCAAAAGATCACAGCGGCTGACCCCCAGGTTGGAAACCTTGGTGCCGTGCATCCCAAGCATACCGGTATAATTCGAACGCCGTCCATCGTAGGCGCCCTTCCCCATCAGCGTATCACAGACTGGAGCGTCCACCAGTTCTACAAACTCGGCGAGCTCTTCCTTGGCGCCGGAGATCACCGCGCCGCCGCCCACGAAAATGTACGGCTTTTTGGCCTCCGTAATCATCGCCACCGCCCGTTCCAAATCCTCTTTCTGAATCGTCTTTGTCACAGGCTCGATCTTTTTCGGGTTTTCTCTCGAAAATTCCGCCACATCCGATGTGACATTTTTGGGTATATCCACCAATACCGGCCCCGGTCTCCCGCTTCCGGCAATGGCAAAGGCCCGGCGCAGCGTCGGCGCCAGATCCTCTACATCCTTCACGATGAAGTTGTGCTTGGTCACCGGCATCGTGATCCCGGCAATATCCACTTCCTGAAAGCTGTCCTTGCCCAGCAACGCCAGTCCCACATTGCAGGTAATCGCCACCATCGGCACCGAATCCATGTAGGCGGTCGCGATCCCGGTCACCAAATTGGTCGCGCCCGGACCACTCGTCGCGAGGCAGACTCCAACTTTCCCGGTCGCCCGTGCATAACCATCCGCTGCATGCGCCGCCCCCTGCTCGTGGCTGGTCAGCACATGGTGGATTTCATCTCTATGCATATAGAGCTCATCATAGAGATTCAAAATAGCGCCGCCCGGATAGCCGAACACCGTATCGACCCGCTGCTCCTTCAAGCACTCTATTACAATCTGCGAACCATTCAATTGCATCGTACGCATCTCCCTATAGATATCAACATAATTACTCTGAAGAGATTCACTCTGTAATCTCCAAGATCGCGCCCCGGTTGCCCGAAGTCACCATCTTCGCATATCTTGCCAGATAGCCCGTTTTCACCTTGGGTTCTCTCGGCGTGAAATTGGCCTTTCTTTGCTCCAGCTCCTCGTCCGAAACCTCGAGATTCAAGGACAGTCCCGGAATATCAATCGAGATCATATCGCCCTCTTCCACGAGCGCAATCGGTCCGCCAACCGCCGCCTCCGGCGAAACATGGCCAATCGAAGCGCCCCTTGAAGCGCCGGAGAACCGTCCGTCTGTGATCAGCGCCACGGTCGAACCGAGACCCATGCCCGCTATCGCGGAGGTCGGGTTCAGCATCTCCCGCATACCGGGACCTCCCTTCGGTCCCTCATACCGGATCACCACCACGTCTCCCTCGTGGATTTTGCCGCCCTTGATCGCATCGATTGCGTCCTCTTCGCTGTCAAAGACCCTCGCCGGCCCTTTGTGTACCATCATCTCTTCCACGACAGCCGAACGCTTGACCACCGAGCCGTCCGGCGCCAGATTCCCTTTGAGCACGGCCAATCCGCCGGTCTTCGAATACGGATTGTCCACAGGGCGAATCACCTCCGGATTCAGATTCACAGCGTTCTTTATATTTTCCCCAATGGTTTTCCCTGTCACCGTCATACATTCCGTATGCAGCAGGCCGATATCCGCCAGCTCCTTCATCACCGCATACACGCCGCCTGCTTCGTTCAAGTCTTCCATATAGGTAGGCCCCGCAGGTGCCAGATGGCAGAGGTTCTGCGTCTTTTCACTGATAGGATTCGCATAGGAAATATCAAAATCAAAACCGATCTCATGCGCGATGGCTGGCAGATGCAGCATCGAATTGGTCGAGCAGCCCAACGCCATATCCACCGTCAGCGCGTTCTCAATTGCTTCCTTTGTCATAATGTCCGAAGGGCGAATGTTCTTCTCGAGCAGTTCCATGACCGCATAGCCCGCGCGCTTCGCCAAGCGCAGACGCTCCGAATAAACCGCCGGGATGGTCCCGTTTCCACGAAGCCCCATTCCGAGCACTTCGGTCAGGCAGTTCATCGAATTGGCTGTGTACATCCCAGAGCAGGAACCACAGGTCGGGCAGATCTTCTCTTCGTATACCGCCACCTCTTCTTCAGTCATCGTACCGGCCGCATGCGCGCCCACCGCCTCGAAAATAGAGGAAAGAGAACGCTTCTTTCCGCCGATATGCCCCGCCAACATTGGTCCGCCGGAGACAAAGACCGTCGGCACATTGATCCTCGCCGCCGCCATCAAAAGCCCCGGCACGTTTTTGTCGCAGTTTGGCACCATGACCAGCGCGTCAAACTGGTGCGCGATAGCCATACATTCCGTAGAATCTGCGATCAGATCCCTGGTCACAAGGGAATATTTCATACCGATATGCCCCATCGCGATCCCATCACAAACCGCGATCGCCGGGAATACGACCGGCGTACCGCCCGCTTCCGCCACGCCAAGGCGGACTGCGTCTACAATCTTGTCGATATTCATATGCCCGGGCACGATCTCATTGTAGGAGCTGACGATGCCTACGATCGGCTTTCGGATTTCCTCTGGCGTATAACCAAGCGCGTTGAGCAGGCTTCTGGCCGGTGCCTGCTGCATACCGGATTTCATATTGTCGCTTTTCATTTTCTCATATCCTTTCTACGATCCGATCTCCCATTTCCTTCGTCCCTACCTGCACAAAATCGCTGCCGTCCCGCGGCACAATATCGATCGTGCGGTAGCCGTCCTTCAACACCTGCTCGACTGCGTTCTCGATGGCCTTTGCCTCTTCATCGAGATCAAACGAAAACTGAAGCATCATCGCCGCGGACAGGATCGTCGCGATCGGATTGGCAATGCCCTTCCCCGCAATATCCGGCGCGCTGCCGCCGCTCGGCTCGTACAGTCCGAATTTGGTCTCATTCAAACTCGCCGAAGGAAGCATCCCCAACGATCCGGTAATCATACTGGCCTCGTCGGACAGGATATCTCCAAACATATTTTCGGTCAAAACCACATCAAACTGCCCTGGATCCTTCACCAACTGCATGGCGGCGTTGTCCACGAGCATATGGGAGCATTCGATATCCGGGTGGTCGGCGGCTACCTCGTCCACAATCTTCCTCCAAAGCCTGGAGGAATCGAGGACATTCGCCTTGTCCACCGAGCAGACCTTCTTGTTCCGCTTTGCCGCGATATCGAAGGCGCGGATCGCAATCCGACGGATCTCATTTTCATTGTAGATCAACGTATCTACGGCCTGGGTGAGCCCGTCCACCACTTCGGTGTAACGCTTGCCAAAATACAGACCGCCGGTCAACTCCCGCATGATCATCATATCGAATCCATCCGCAATAATATCATCTCGCAGAGGGGACGCCTTCGCGAGCTCGGGATAGAGCTTCGCCGGGCGCAGATTCGCAAACAGCGCCAATGCCTTTCGGATTCCCAAAAGCCCCGCCTCGGGACGCTTTTCGGGAGGGAGCTTGTACCAGGGGGATGTCTTTGCGTCGCCGCCGATCGATCCCATCAGTACCGCATCCTGTGCCTTGGCCCGTGCGATGGCTTCGTCCGTCAAAGGGATTCCATGCACATCGATCGAAGCGCCTCCCATCAGTATTTCTTCATATTCAAAGGTATGCCCAAATTTCCCGCTGATCGCATCCAGCACTTTCACCGCTTCTGCTACGATCTCCGGTCCAATTCCATCGCCCCGGATCACTCCAATCTTCAATCCCATAGCGCCCTCCTAATCTTCTGCCTAACAACCCATATCCATCTATTCTAATGTATTTTCAATATTATATCAACCTAAAATGTTCAAGCGCCCGATAGATTCCATCGTCGTCCACATCCGCTGTCACATAATCCGCCCGTTTTTTAGTCTCTTCCCGTCCGCCGCCCATACAGATCGAAAGACCTGCATACTGCATCATATCCAAATCATTCGGCCCGTCCCCAAACGCCACGGAATCTTTGGCCGATAGCCCGAAATGCCGCATCAACTGCTCCATCCCGGTGGATTTTTCAATGCCTCTCGTCGTAATCTCCCCGCTATACGGATCCGATTTGCCAAAAGACATCTCCATATCCAGAAAATAATCCCCGATCCGCTTCTGCGTCTCTTCAACGTCTATAGGAGATTGGTGGTAAAAAATTTTTTGCGGTTTCTCAATCTTTCTCAGATCCGGAATCCGTTTCATCGTTCCGATCACCTCTTCCGGCACCCGCGGATCCCCAAACATCACGGAAAAGACCTGCACCAACCGCTCATATCCCTGCTCCCATACATAGACGCATTCATTGGTCTGCACGCAGAGATTGGGCACGACCTCCAACAACTGATCCAAGCAGAACAGGTACTTTTCTCGGTCAAGCGTATGCTCATAGACCGGCTTTCCCCCTACGCTGACCCTTGCGCCCGCCGCTGACACAATGGCGTCAAAACCGATATCTAAGATATACGCCTCGATCTGGCTTTCGCTTCGTCCGGAACACAGCGCCGCCAGATTCCCTTTCTCTCTGGCTTTTCGGATCCCCTCAACGACCGAGGCCGGGATCTCTCTATTGAAATTGGTCAACGTCCCATCGATATCAAAAAATAAGACCTTCATATCCACTCCTGCACACCTATAGTATATGACAAAGAAAAGTTTATTTTACCCCCTAATCCTTCTTCTGTCAAATTGTTTGGAGAATCTAACACAAAAAAGGATCTGCCTTTCGACAGATCCTTTTCCCATTCGGAACACTTCCTCATTTTTGGTAACTATTCAATTACCATTTTTGCATTTTTACGCTTCAGCTTTCTTGTCCAATCTCTTGTAGATCTCGATCAGCTCTTCTGCAATGATCTTGAACGCTTCTGCGCTCATCAGCTGATCTTCTGCGTGGATCAAAAGAACGCCTGCATTGCCAAGCTCGCCGTTGGCTTCCTTGGTCAGCATATCGGCATGCGCATGATGCCCTTCTACGAATTCCTTCTCTCCAGCCGCGATCATCTCGTCCGCTTCCTCATACTTGCCCTCTTTCGCAAGCTGAATCGCCCCGATATAATTGGAACGCGCTGTCCCTACATGTGTAATAATATTGAAACACGCAAGCTCTAATTCTTCACTCATAATACTGCTTTCTCCTCCCTCTTAAAATTCATAACACCCTTTTTCTATAGTAGAAATACCGCATCTGGCATCTCTAAACATTTTACCAGTCGTCATCGTCGTCATCGGAGCCTGCATTCTGCTCAGCTTCCAAGGCCTGCTTGTCCAGTATACGCATGAACGGCGTGTATACGACAACCGATACCACCAGTACCAGTGCCTGCAAAATAGCGGTTCGCACACCTCCGATGATGAAACCGGAAATAATAGGCGGCGTCGTCCACGGCACATAAATACCTCGATACATCGGACACAAACCGGTATAAATCGCTATATACTCCAACGTACATGAAATCATCGGAACCAGGATGAACGGAACTGCCGCGATCGGGTTCATAACGATCGGGATACCGAAGATGATCGGCTCATTGATGTTGAATACGCCAGGGCCGATTGCGATACTACCAAGCGCCTTGTACTGTGCGGATTTTGCAAAGAACAGGCAGTAGATAGCGATACCGATCGTGATACCGGAACCGGTGATCGTGATCATGTTCTCATAGAACTGCTGCGTCACAACGTGCCCGCCAAGCGCTCTCGTCAC
>JAFUXY010000265.1 GCA_017477005.1 Lachnospiraceae bacterium
CGAATATCGCATGATCGGACCCTGCGCCATTTGGAAAAACAAGGTAAAGTAAGCGGCTGTCTCAAATAGTCCGGGTACTTTTTTCACCTTGCCCGTATAAATATCTGCCTGAAACGAAAGCATTTTGAATAGGTAGAAACTGATCCCGAGCGGCAAGCGCCAACCCAAAAACAAGAGCAGCAGTTTGAATAAAAGCAGTACGCCTATGTCCAAACATACGATTGCTGCCATGATCCATTGGCGACCTTCTCGTCCTTCTTGATTTTTGCTCTGCACAGCAAAGAAGTAATTCACCCCACACAAAGCCAACAATACCGGCACGTACTTCAGATCGCCCAGCGAGTAAAATATCAAGCTACCGACAAAAAGCTCCATCATCTGGAATCGACGTGGAGATAAAAAAAAGCCTATTAGAAAAAGCGGCAAAAACCGTGAAATAAAATTTAAGTCTGTAAACGCCATAGCCTATAGAAGTCCCAAATTCGAAAATCTGGCCTATCCACCAGATTCGCTATTTATCGTCATAATGTTTGCAACACTGAATTATAGTCACAGCATCGCTATACCTCAATCAGCTCTCGTCTGATCACTTTTCCGGATTCAACATCAGCAATCCCGCGTTGCAGTTCCTTTGCTTCCGTAGATGTGAAGCCATTCTCGTCCAGAATGGAAAACGACATACTTTGTGAACGAACTGCCTGCCGGACAAGTGCAAGCGTTGCCGCCGACATAGACAGACCAAATTCGTTACAAAGTTCTCCATAGGCTTCTCTGGTCTTTTTGTCTATTTTGAATGTGAAATTTGTCATTTCTTCCTTTGAGGCTATCATGGAAACACCTGCTTTCCTAAACAGAACTATCATTGGAAATCCATCTCACTTCAACCTTACACATCATACCATTTCGCATGATACAAATCAAGTTTTTCATGTGCTATAGCACATATATTTTGATATATAATCCTATCGCTTTGGTTCAGCATTTATACTGAAAAACAATGCCCAAGATACCATATTGTGTTCTTCGACCAAGCAGAGGATATGCAGCTTGCATTCTTATCAGTAAAATACACTGATAAAAAAATCCCCTTAAACCAACAAACATTGATTTTGTAACGTTTTTATATTGAATGTTAGCCGATTGTTAATCACGGGATAAGGAATCCCATTCATCGTCCTTAAACTGACTTAGCTTTAAAATAGCTCCCGACTGTTTCAAAGCAGCACCCACTTCCCCAGTATCGCAAGTATACCCCTTATCAAAGGCAATGTGAATATTATCTTTTTCATCAAACCACTTTTTTCCTTGATGAAAATAATCCATTCCAAAGAGAGTTGGTGCATCCTCTACTTTATAATTGTTGATATTTACCCAAAACATGAATGGTCGCATTGTTGTTGCTCCAATCTCGACCTCATTGACAATATAGGGTATCAGTCTATAGCGGTATGCGTTAGACTTCATATCATACCCGCCAAAAACAATGGCGTGGTTCTTGTCAAGAAAGCCCTCTACGGATAACCGAAATGATGATAGTGAATCACCTGTAATTTGAAGTAACGACGGTATGGATATTACGGTTATCGGTGAGCCCGTGTCCAAATATATTTCCTTCTGTATTTGAGGCATTCCCTTTATTGGCAGAGCATTGTAGTATTCTGTGGGTCTCTTATAGAAAATGATTTCCTTTTTCATCCGTCCCATCCCATCGTTTTAATACGCTTATTCTTCCGAGGTATAGTTACAACAAAGAAAGAATCGCTGTTTTCCATAGATTCCTTTTTCTCTTCCAATTCCACCCAATCATCTGACGCCCCTTCTGCAAAAAGCAGTTCTTCGTCTATCTTGAATAAAGCGACTTTCCCCTCGTTGCTCTCATCCTTAGTGTAGCTCTTGACATCGACTTTCTTTGGCTCTTTTAGATAAGCTACCATACCCACAACCCCCATTCATAATATTTTGTTGATATTGTACCATAAAACGTACTGTCTGATAAGATTATTCTGGGAATTTTCACAAAAAAGCATTTATAAAAACACCGTAGAACCAAGAATCCTTGATTTTACGGTGTTTTTAGCGTTCCCTGAGGGAATCGAACCCCCAACTAATCCTTAGGAGGGACTTGTTATATCCATTTAACTAAGGGAACGTGTGAACTATGAAATTTTACTCTGTTAGCAAGATACAAACGAACCAACTACCGCTTAGGAGGCGGTCGCTCTATCCAGCTGAGCTACGCAGACGTGTATATAATTGAATTAAGGAAATTGTTTACTTTAGAAACTCCACAGGGCTCTTTCGC
Organism: Lachnospiraceae bacterium; assembly: GCA_017477005.1. Classification (GTDB taxonomy): domain Bacteria; phylum Bacillota; class Clostridia; order Lachnospirales; family Lachnospiraceae; genus RGIG4930. The sequence continues at coordinate 2,303 of JAFUXY010000265.1, forward strand.
CTTGTGGAGTTCAAAATCGAGGCGCCACCCGGATTTGAACCGGGGATACGGGTGTTGCAGACCCTTGCCTTACCCCTTGGCTATGGCGCCATACATAGTAAAATTACTATGAAAAGAAAATCCGTTGAAGCATTCAATTTTCATTTCGGATTTTCTCTAGTATAAACGGAGATGGAGGGATTTGAACCCTCGCGCCGGTCTCCCGACCTATACCCTTAGCAGGGGCACCTCTTCAGCCAACTTGAGTACATCTCCTTGTTGCCTTGCTTTGTAAAATCTGTTTCCTATACAAACAACAGCAAAACATATTTTAACAATAATATGCTGCTTTGTCAATCTACTTTGATTATATTTCTATTATTTTTAGGGTATTTTTCTTGCTGTCCAATCCAGAATCTTGCCAGCGACTTCTTCTTTGGTCATCAGAGGTAATGCTTCCTCATTTTCTTTTGAGACGAACGTGACAACATTTGTATTTCCGGCAAAGCCCGCTCCCTCGGTTCGCAGGCTGTTAGCCACAATCAGATCTGCTTTTTTCCGCTCCAATTTCAAGCGGGCATTTTCGATCAAATGCTCTGTTTCCATAGCAAATCCGACTAATACCTGCTTTTCTGATCGATGCTCCCCGAGCCACGCCAGTATATCGATTGTAGGCGAAAGCTCAATATTTCTGGATTTTCCATCCTTTTTTATTTTTTCAGAGGCTACTTCCGTTGGCCGCATATCCGCTACTGCCGCACAGCAAATACAGATATTCTGATCACATGCTCTTTTTTCCACTTCAGCAAACATTTCTTTGGCTGACACCACACTGACAAAATTCACAAAATCAGGCGGATCGATGGATACAGGTCCGGAAATCAGCGTGACCTCTGCTCCTCTCATTGCAGCTATTTTTGCGAGAGCAAATCCCATCTTTCCAGTAGAGTGATTGGAAATAAAACGTACCGGGTCAATCGCTTCTCTCGTCGGTCCCGCCGTAATAAGTACTTTTTTTCCTTGAAGATCCTTTTCCCAACCGATCGTGTACTCAATCATCGAGATCAAAGTTTCCGGTTCGGGCATTTTTCCAGCACCCGTATCTCCACACGCCAAATACCCCACCGCCGGGTCAATGATCTGAAAACCAAATTTATGCAGTCGTTCCAAGTTGTCTTGAACAATGCGATTTTCGTACATAGCTGTATTCATAGCCGGAGACAGCAAAATGGGACACCGCAACGCCAATACCGTTGTTGTCAACATATCGTCTGCAATGCCCGCTGCTAACTTTCCAATCAGATTGGCAGTAGCCGGGGCTATCAGCATCAAATCCGCACTTTTTGCAATTGCCACATGCTCTACCGAAAAATCGAAATTGCGATCAAACGTATCTACAAGGCACTTATTTCCAGTCAGTGTCTCAAAAGTAATCTGCGTAATAAAATGTGTCGCATTCTTCGTCATCAATACCGTGACCTTTGCGCCCCGCTTCACCAAATGGCTTGCTACCGAAGCAATCTTGTAGGCCGCAATACTTCCCGAAACTCCCAACAAAATATGTTTATTCTTCAGCATATTATCCCTTAGATAGTCAAATCTTTCACATTCACCCCTAATACCGATAACTTTGCGATCGCCGTTGCGATTTCATAATCCAACGTCTTATTCTCCTGATCTCCGTTATCTCTCTTGATTCGTTGGTAGGATGAATACCGATCGATCCATTCTATTTTCATTTCCTCTGTCGTCACAATCAATCACCCCTTTCAAAATTTCAGCTTCTCAAGGATCTTCTGTGTCTCCTCCTCAGAAAATGTTTGATGAGCCCATCCCAAAATAGCCTTCTCTCCTTCGTATCTGGGAATCAAATGCGTATGAAAATGAAAAACAGTCTGTCCGGCGGCTTCTCCATTGTTCTGGAGCACATTCAACCCAACACAGCCCAACGCCTCCTTCATTTTTGTTCCTATTTTCTTCGCCAGAGGCATAATCTTCCCCACTACTGCTTCATCAATTTCATATAAATTGTCAAAATGTTCCTTAGGCAAAATCAATGCATGTCCCCTCGTAGCTGGTGAAGCGTCCAAAATTACATTGAAATCTTCATCTTCATAAATCGAATTCGTTGGGATTTCTCCATTTGCCAGCTTGCAAAAAATACAATCTTCCTTTTTCATTTCTACTCTCTTCCTTTCTGCATTCAATCCATTTCCAAATCTTCAAGCATTTTTCTCGGCACCAAAGCCTTTGCAATCTTCATCGCATGATCCGAACATCTTTCAAATTCTGCGCACATATCTGTGTACACCATGCCCGAAAATGGATCGCATTTTCCTTTCATTACACGCCCAATATGCTTCTCAACACATTCCGACTCAATCTGATTCACCAAATCTTCCGAAAACTGGGCTTCTGGAATCAATTCAAATCGTTCATTTGCAAATATTTCAATTGCCAACTCAATTGTTCGATCTGTTTGCTTTGCCAACAAATACATATCTCTTCTGGCATGGTTTGAAAAGGCCGCCTTTGGATCCTGCACCCTCTCTCTGTATCCGACAATATTGTGCGCATGATCGCTGATACGGTCAAAATCGGAAACAATCATCGACAAATTGGAAGCACGAAACGCATCCGCCTCCGGCATCTCCATCCCTGTCAACGTCAGCAATCGTTTGTTGATCTCGGCTGACAAAAAGCTCACTATGTCCTCGGTCGTCTTGACTTTTTCAATTAATTCCTCATCGTTATCAAAAAAGGCATTGACGGATACTGAAAGGCTTCCTCTGGCGAGTTTTCCCAAACGCTCTGTTTCCAAAATAGCCTGGCGGATCGTGACGGTAGGCATTGTGTTGTTCGCATCTACCATATACATCAGCTTTTTCTCGCGTTTTGAAATCGTTTCCTTAGGCAAAACCGGAATCAGCTTCTCCGTCATCATCGCAATATACTGAGAAAAAGGAAGCATTGCAATTACAGCAACAATCGCAAAGATCGTATGCGTATTTGCGATCTGTCGGCCGATATCGTTTGGCGACAACGCTTGAATCGCACGCAAAATCTGAGGAAACAGATTGATCAGCGTACACAAAAGTATCGCTCGAAAAATATTGAACAGCAGATTCAAAAGCGCTGTTCTTTTTCCATTTCGATTTGTCGTCAGACTGGCCAAAATATTTGGTGCCACTGAACCGATGGCCGCCCCGATTACCAAATACACCGCCGTATCATAATCCAACATTCCCTGAACGGCAAAGGTCTGGAAAATCACAACCGATGAAGAAGAACTTTGCAGCAAAGCTGTGAATAAAACCGCAAATATTACCGCCAAAAGCGGGTTTGACAAAGTCGATAAAAAAGAAATAAAACGCGGGCTTTGCGACAAGGGTGCAATGGCAGCTTTTACGAAAGAAATGCCCACAAAGAGCATTCCAAAGCCCATGATAATATTTCCCACATGTCGTATCAAAGCCTTCTTCATGAAAAGAAGCATGACACAACCGATAAACAGGAGTACCGGTGCAAAGGCAGACAGATCAAAAGCCGTGATCTGCGCTGTCACCGTTGTACCAATATTGGCTCCCATGATCACGCCAATAGCCTGTGTGATCTCCATCAACCCGGAGTTGACGAAACCAATCACCATCATATCCGTAGCAGATGAACTTTGGATCATCACTGTCACACCGATACCCAATAGCACCGCCCGGATTTTTGACGCCGTGACGTGTTCCAAAATCACACGCAGTTTGTCACCAGCCGCATTTTGCAAGCCGTTTGACATAGCGGTCATTCCAAACAGGAATAATCCGACACCACCAAGTAGAGAAAAAAAATCGAAAATTGTCATATTTCCTCCATCGAATATACCGCTATCGCTACTATATTATAGTTGCATCACTTCACAATAAACTGCTCTAACAATTCATTCAAGCTAGACGACTGTTCAGACAATTCATTCGAAACGGCACTCGACTGCTGAGCCGTAGCTGTATTATCCTGAATCACATTCGAAATCTGCTCGATACCGCCGCTGATTTCTTCCATACTAGCGGATTGTTTTTCTGCAATCTCTCCTGTAATCTTGATGATCTCTACTACTTCGTCCACAGATTCACGCACGGTTTCAAATGCTTTTTGTGTATCCTTGACAATTGAAGCGCCAATACTGATTTCTTCTAAAGCCCCGTTTACCAAATCCTGTGTGTCCTTCACAGCCTGCGTACTTTCACTGGCCAAATTCGAAATCTCTTCCGCTACGACTGCGAAGCCACGTCCTACTTCTCCAGCGCGTGCTGCTTCGATTGAAGCATTGAGTGACAAAAGCTGTGTTTGGCTGGCAATATCTTCAATTGTTTGCGAAACCTGTTCAATCTGCTTCGAAGCATCCGCAATGCGATCCATAGCTCCGGTCACTTCGCTCATCTTTTGCGTGCCGATCACAACATTGTCGCGCACTTGAATCGCTTTTTCACTGCCAGACTGTGCCGAATCCGCCATCAACTTGGTCTGTTCGTTGACAGTTTGCACCGAAGCTGTCAATTCTTCAATTGCTGCTGCCTGATCTGTTGCGCCTTCTGCCAGTCCAGCCGCGCCATCCTGCATATTGGCCGCTCCCTGAGATACCATACCGGATGATTCCTTGATCTGCTTCATTGTGATTGACAGCTTATCCACAATGTAATCCAATGTGTATTTGATTCCCTGATAATCTTCCTTATATAAATCAGGCTTTGCCGTACTGTGCGAAAAATCTCCCTCTGAAATAGAACCCAAAGTTTCAGTCAAATCGGTAAACACATCTTCTGTTGTAGTAGTAGACTCGTTCAATTCGGCAGCCAGCTTTCCCAATTCATCGCCGGAAGTATAGCCAATATTGATATTCAATCGACCGGCCGCCATATCCGCAGCCGCCTTTGATATTTCATTCACAGGCTCAAGCACGGCCTGCGCCAATTTGCGTTTCATATCAATCAGATATAGGAACACGCAAAGCACTACAAGCGCAGTAATCACGATACCAATAATCACAGCTACTACAACAATATGATAAACGGTCGCCCCTTCTTCGGTGATATCTGCTGAAACCTCCTTCAAATCTCCGGCGACTGCATCAATGGCTGGATAAAGGGTATCATTAAAATAATTGAAAATCTCGTCATTTCGTTTCTTTTCTTCGAACATTTTCTGGATTTCATTCCCGCAGGCCTCTACCTGATCGAGATGTCCCGAAATCGTCGATATCGAAACATTTCCGCTATAGATTTTCTCCAATGCAGCCAAATTTTCATCAAAATCGGCAAATTTTTCGGATGCTTTGGCAAGCTGCTCTTCCCGAACGCCAGGATAGGGAGAAGAAAGAGCCCAAAGATACGCTTTCGACAAGGCCTGAATGTCAATCCGAATTTCTCCTTGAATACGTTCCTGCTGGTAGAGAGAATTATAGGTAAAACTGACTCCAATCAAAGCAGTAATAATCGTACAGATCAAAGCCACGACAGCAATGCCACCCAATTGAAGGATTTTTCGAAAAGCAAAATCGAACTTGTCCTGAAACTTCATTCCGTGAATTTTCTTTTCGTCTAAAGAAATAATCGCCGGTAGCTTCAATGATTTTGGATCTTTGGAAGTCTCTCTACTCTTTGTGCTCATCATACATCCCTTTCTCTCGATATGAACCATCCTTTATGCCGTTTTTCCATGACAGTTCTTATACTTCTTGCCACTTCCACAAGGACAAGGATCATTTGGATATATTTTCTTTGCCTTTCGTTTCTTCGGACCCGAACTAGCCGTATCATCCTTGTTCGTACCCGTCACCTTTGCGACTTCCTCCCGCTCAACTTTCTTCTCTACCCGGATTCGATACAGCATTTGCACTGTTTCTGAGCGAATCGCTGCATTCATCTCATCCATCATATCATAAGAAATCATCTTGTATTCATCGACTGGATTTCTCTGTCCATACGCCTGCAAGCCAATTCCCTGCCGAAGCTGCTCTAAGTCGTCAATTTCCTCCATCCATTTGCGATCGATTACTCGCAAAAGAATCACTCGTTCTACTTCTCTGAACTGCTCCGGATCATCAAATTCGGCTTCTTTTTGCTCATAGAGATCCAACGCCTGATCCAATAGCTTGTCTTTGAGATCTTCTGTATTGGAAATCTCATCCAACTCATCATATGTCAGAGCCGGAATAGGAATTATCGGCTGCAGCAAATGATTGAATTCAGAAATATCCCAATCTTCTTTTTTGATCCCGTCATTGAAAACAGCATCGACAGCACCATCCACCTGCTGCCGCACCATCTCCAAAATCTGAGCCTTCATATTTTCGCCCTTCAAGACGCGGCTTCTCTGGGCATAGACCAATTCCCTCTGCTCATTATTGACCCGGTCATACTCGAGCAGGTTTTTGCGGATACTGAAGTTGTTGCTCTCAATCTTTTCCTGCGCGCGTTCGATCGCGCTTGTCAGCATCTTGTGCTGAATTTCTTCACCCTCCGGCACGCCGATTGAATTAAACATGCTGATCAATCGCTCTGAACCAAAGAGCCTCATCAGATCATCTTCAAGAGAAATATAAAATTTGGATTCACCCGGGTCTCCCTGTCGTCCGGAACGACCCCTGAGCTGATTGTCGATACGACGGGATTCATGCCGCTCCGTACCAATGATCATCAATCCGCCTGCGTCTCTCGAATCTTCATCCAACTTGATATCCGTACCACGGCCTGCCATATTTGTCGCGATCGTCACGGCTCCATGAACACCGGCCTCTGCCACGATCTGCGCTTCCTTTTCATGGAATTTCGCATTCAATACATTGTGCTGGATTCCCTCTTTAGAAAGCAGCTTTGACACCAATTCCGATACTTCAATCGTAATAGTACCCACAAGCACCGGCTGTCCCTTGGCATGTGCCCGCTTTACTTCGTTGACCACGGCGGCATATTTTTCTGCCTGTGTCTTGTACACCGCATCGTCGTGATCCTTTCGAATGACAGGTTTGTTTGTCGGAATTTCAATAACATCCATTCCATAGATGTCCCGAAACTCTCTTTCCTCAGTCAGAGCTGTACCGGTCATCCCTGCCTTTTTTTCATATTTATTGAAGAAATTTTGGAAGGTAATCGTCGCCAGTGTCCGGCTTTCTCTCTTTACCTTGACATGCTCTTTTGCTTCGATAGCCTGATGCAAGCCATCCGAATAGCGACGTCCCGGCATGATACGTCCGGTAAATGAATCCACGATCAGCACTTGTTCATCCCGCACCACATAATCCTGATCTCTGTGCATCAAATTGTGCGCACGCAGAGCCAGAATAACATTGTGCTGAATTTCCAAGTTTTCTGGATCCGAGAAGTTATCTATCTTGAAGAACTTTTCAACCTTTTCCACACCGGCCTGTGTGAGGTTGACGGTCTTCTCTTTTTCGCTGACTATGAAATCGCCCGTTTCCTCTTGAACGATTCCCATAATCGCATCCATCTTTGTATACTCGGGGAGATCCTCGCCTCGTTTCAACTGCCTGGCAAGGATATCACACATTTCATACAGCCTCGTTGACTTGCCACTCTGTCCGGAAATAATCAACGGCGTCCTAGCCTCGTCGATCAGCACCGAGTCTACCTCGTCGATAATCGCATAATGCAGACCACGCTGAACACGATCTTCCTCACGCACGACCATGTTGTCTCTCAAATAATCAAAGCCCAACTCGTTGTTGGTAATATAGGTAATGTCGCAGTTGTAAGCATCTCGTCTTTCATCACTCGACATATCATTCAAGACAACGCCCACGGTCAAACCAAGAAATTCGTGAATTGCGCCCATCCATTCGGCATCACGCTTTGCCAAATAATCATTGACCGTCACGATATGAACACCTTGCCCGGCGATAGCATTCAAATAAGCTGGCAAGGTGGAAACCAGCGTTTTTCCTTCACCGGTTTTCATCTCGGCAATTCGCCCTTGATGCAAAATAATCCCGCCGATCAACTGCACCTCGAAATGTTCCATATCGAGAACGCGGCGACCCGCTTCCCGCACCACTGCATAGGCCTCCGGAAGCAGATCATCCAAAGATTCTCCTTCCGTAAAACGCCGTCTGAATTCGTTGGTCTTGCCGCGCAAATCCACATCCGACAGCTTCATCATTTCATTTTTCAGATTCAGAATCTTCTGTACCTGTGGACGGATTCGCTTTAATTCATGGTCACTGTGTGTTCCGAAAATTTTTGATATAAAACCCATTTTCGCTCCAATCTCTCCCCTGTGAAAAGAATTGCTTCCTATTATATTATAAAATAATACAGATAAAGCAATCCCTGTATCTTGCAAAATAGCAAAACACAAATCATTGTAGCATAGTTTTTTTGCCTACGCAACAAATACACCAATTTTGGCAATAGCATTTTCCAAAGCGAGTCAAATTGTTTTCGTCCGATCAAAATCAGCATACCATTCCGCAAATTTCCGAAGCCCCTGTCTGAGCGGCGTTTTCGGTGCAAAACCAAAATCCTTCTCCAGCCGTGTCGTATCTGCAAAAGTAACTGGCACATCCCCTGGCTGCATAGGCACCAATTCCTGATGTTCCTTCATATCGAAATCCTTGGGCAAGACTCCACAACGCTGCAGCTCCTCCGACAATATCTGTACAAAATCCATCAAATTTTCTGGACTGGAATTTCCAATATTATAAATTCGATAAGGTGGTTCGACCCCCTTCGGCGGTTTTTTCATTACCGCTAGTATTCCATCGACCACATCATCCACATATGTGAAATCTCTCTTGCAATTTCCATAATTATAAATTTGTATTTTGCCGCCGTTTTTCAAGATTTCTGCAAATTTGTAATAAGCCATATCCGGTCTGCCAGCCGGTCCATAAACTGTAAAGAAGCGCAGCCCCGTCATCGGTATTCCATACAACTTCGCATAACTATAGGCCAACAGCTCGTCTGATTTTTTGGATGCAGCATACAAACTCACCGGTTGATCCACCGGATCCTCTTCGGAAAACGGATATTTCGTATTGCCTCCATAGACCGATGAACTAGAGGCAAAAACAAGATGCTCCACCTCGTATCTGCGGCATGCCTCCATTATATGAAAAAAACCGACAATATTGCTGCGAATGTATTCTTCGGGATGATCGATGCTGTACCGTACTCCGGCCTGTGCCGCTAAATTCACTACAATGTTGGGTCTGAAATGTTGAAACAGTCTGTGCATTTCTTCCGCTTCACCGATATCCTGCTCCCGAAATTCAAAAACGCATCCACTTTCACTTGCCTTTTCATGCAGCAGGGAAAGCCGATGCCTTTTCAATTCCACGTCATAATATTCATTCATATTGTCGATACCAATAATCGTAGCATCATCATATTTTGAAAGCAAAGTCGTTGTCAGATTTGACCCAATAAAACCTGCTACGCCGGTAATCAAAATGGTTTTCTTATTCATCTCTCCTCCACTTTTTAGGATACATACAATTCCACATCTACTCGCTCATTTCCCTTTTTCGTTTTTCGATTTGCACCAAGATAGACAAATTTACCCTTGTGACGCACAGTTACTACGTCGTTTTGGTCTAAAAAGACGGATGTATTTGTACACAAACGTCCGTTTCGAAACACCTCCTGTCTCAAAAAAGCAGATTTTGCTTCTGTTCGGGACATTCCAAACAATTTCGATACAATGCCATCGATCCTTTCCGATGCGACAACCAGGGAACGCAATTCTCGTTTCGGTGCCGCTTCCTTTGGAAGTGTTTTTGCTTCTTCACACAAGACAGAGGTATGTCGAACCCGTATAAGAGATTCCTTTATAAACTCTGTCATTCGCTCCGCTACAAACACATAGGCTTCTCCAGATTCCGCTATCAAAATATCACCCAATACACTTCGATCCAATCCCAAATGCACCAAAGCTCCCAAGAAATCCCGATGCCCCAATTGTTCTGCAAATTTGTCAACCGATGGTGCTATTCGCAAAATTTGGATCGGATAATCTATCTCATAACCAAAATCCTCCGGATTTCCAAATCGTGCCATCACCCTCTCTGCATCGTCAAATCCTCCCCAAAATTGAATCGTTTTGGCATCGCCGACTTCACGTACATAGCTCTGTTCAAGAGATGACAAAAAATCAGAAAAAATATAAGAATTCGTATAGCGACTCTGTTCCAACAGCTCTTTCATTCTGTTTTTGAATCGTACCTCTTCTGTAGCCATCGTACCCTTTCTTTCAGAACCTTTCCTCACTCAAATACAATTTCCAAATACGGATTTTCTTCTTCCGCGTCCTGACACATTCTTTGAAAACTACTAAAATAATTTCCAAGCGCTTTTTCTGCCTCGTCACAATCAAAAAAATGTAACGACCATCCCTCCGACTGTGCCGTCAACTCATCATAAAGCGCATCCAAATTTCTTCCATAGTATTCGTTTACCGGAAGCTCATTCTCCAATAGCTCGTGAAATTCACCCTCTTTACCAATCTGATGAACTGATATTTCGTATCTGGTCATAATCTGTTTTATTCTTCCTCGTTTCAAATCCTCGTAGCAATTTCATCCAACAAATCCAACAATTCTTCTTTTGTATAGTATTCCTTGTCACTTCCTTTGATGTCCAATCGTATATTGTATATAGTCTCCATTGAGATTGCTTTTTGATCTATTTTCGTTGCCATATTCTTCTCCTTTTTTTGAACTATTTGTATAACTCTTCAAAGTGACTGTAGTGATCTGCGGTATAAAAGATCAACCCATCGTCCGAATACACAATTCGCTTCGGACCGCGGCTTTTTGCATACAAAGTATCAATATCACATTCGAAATACTGCCTTCCATTTTCCTCGGGAAGTTTCCGCTCATAGTTTCCAAAGTGATCTCCTCCAATACATTTTCCCGGAGCATATGGCTCTAGTGAACCTCCATTCCAACCCAGTTGTCTCGCTTCGTTTTTCGTAATAAAATTGGACGGGAGTACATCGTAGGTATGCAGATACAAGGCCACATCCTCTTTCGAGGTATAACTACCATTTGGATCAATTTTTTGTTTTCGGTCTTTATCATCATTTAGATCACTATCTTGACTTTGAACTATATCCCGATATTGACCAGTCTTTTGATTTTGATCTACTCTCTGGCTTTGATCAATTTCCTGATTTTGGTCGACTTCTAAATTCTGATTGATTGTGATATTCTTGTCTGTCCCAACACCAAAAAAGAGCATGGACAGCACAACAAGTATCGCCGATAAAAATGATCCTATTTTGAACTTCATATTATATCAAACCTCTATTTCTTGAAATTGGGTGGACACTTCCCTGCATCCATACCTTTCCTTTGAATCGCCTGCCCACTTCCGGCATTCCGAACAAATCCATCGAATTGATACAAACATCGAAAATCAATTCATTGCACTCTATTTTCATCACAAAAAGTGTTTCTGCCGAATGTCGGTTGACCTCTGTTCTGCAATCCAATATTTTTCCCATCACAGCATATTTGTCACTTTCGATTCCACTCGGCATAAAATAAGAAGTAATGATAGAATACAGATCTTCTCTTTCAATTCGATCTGAAATCATCGCATAGGTATCCATATCATCCATCGCCAATTCCTCATAGGCCTCATGGTCTCCTTCCTTTGCAGCCGAAAGAAGTTCCATATGCTTTTCAGAAAAACGCTGCACATTTTCCACCTGCTTTGCTGTCGTAAAAACAGGCATCAAAATTTTTCCCTCTGTAGAAAGAGCTCCCAGAGTTGTGCCGCCAAAATCCACGATTTTTTTGTTTCTCTGTTCGGATTCCAAAATCGTCAACATATCCTGGATATAAAATATCAGATCGATTCCCAGTCGTAGATCGTCACAAAGACCCAAATAACATTCTCTGGCTGACTCACGAATGACCTCTGCAGGAACTTTTGTTGATATTTCTCGACCACAGCTATATGGAAAATAATAATCCATTTCGAAATGACCATCATCGTTGTACGTCCCTCGCATAGCAAGCCCCATTCCAGGTGCCAACTCGCGGCGCAGCTCTACAAATTCATTCCCTTCTGAATCCAACGCAGTCTGATGGTGATCCGGATTTCGTCGTATCTCAAACAACAATCTATCTAAATCACGTTTTCGCAGCCTTGAAAAACCTATGGCTCTCATATACTTATGCATTCATTCTTCCTCATACTTCTTGTACCAAAAATATTTCAAAAGACATATATTATCTACAGACAAATTTTTTGAAATATCCTCATCCTTCATTCTCTAATGCTGCAACAAGAGCCTGCTGTTCTTCATCGGCGAGCGTCACAATTGAATTTCCTCCAATGATTTCCTTTACATACGAATAGCAGCCCTCGCGAGAATGCACCACATTCAAAATAAATCCATCATCCTTGTCTGTCAGCATACACAATGTAAAAGAGAGTTTTCCGCCCAGTTCTTGCAATGCATCGTATTTGATCAAACCAAATTTGCGGAAATTCTGTTTTGATTTGCGATGCAGCGTGTCTACATCTCTTTCATTGTTTGCATTGGCCTCGATCAGATGATCTACCTGATTCAATCGTTCAACCAGTGTATCTTCCAACGATTTTCCATCATTTCCCTGCATAAATGCTTCATAAGCCTTGCGCAGCTTTCTTTGTCTCACGGCGTTGATCAGCATTACTATAATAAGAAGAAACACCAATCCAGCCAACCCTATTACCACATAATCTGTATCTATTCCAAGGTAATACTCAATCATTGATAACTCCCATTCTATTTATGCCAACCCATCAAACATTCCCAACAGTGTATTCAGCGAATCAGATGAATAATATTCGATTTCAATTTTTCCTCGTTGATTGTCCTTTGCACGAATGCTGACCTTTGTTCCAAAAATAACCTTTAATTTTTCTTCCTGTTCGGCGATCACTGCTGCCAGCGTGGGGTCTACTGCTTCCTTTTCTTTTTCCGTCCCCTGCGAATCCTGATTTTGTTGGAGTCGTTTTACTTCCTTTTCTACTTCGCGGACAGAGAGCTTTTTGTCTAGTACCTGTTGCGCAAACTCATATTGCTTTTCATTGTCTGCAATGCCGAGAATAGCTCTGGCATGTCCGGTGCTAATCAAATCTTCTGCCAGCATTTGCTGCACTCTTTCATCCAGCTTTAGAAGCCGCATCGAATTGGCCACTGCTGCCCGGCTTTTATTCACTCTTTCGGCAATCTCGTCCTGTTTTAGATGAAATTCTTCAAGAAGACGTTTATAGGCTTGCGCTTCTTCAATCGGATTCAGATCTTCCCGCTGAATATTTTCAATCAAAGATATCTCTACTATTTCCTGTTCAGATGCATCTTTGATTATCACAGGAATTTCTGTCAATCCTGCCATTTTTGCAGCGCGCCATCGGCGCTCGCCTGCTATGATCTCATAATACCCTTCTCGCTGTTTGACCAACAATGGAGAAATAATACCGAACTGTTTGATATTTTCAGAGAGTTCAAACAAACTGTCTTCATTGAACGTCTTCCGCGGCTGCTTGCGGTTTGGTTCGATCATATTGATATTGAGGGTTTGCTCTCCGCCTTCTATTTTTTCTTTTGGTTTTGTCTCCCCTGGGATAAGAGCCCCCAACCCCTTTCCCAACCCACCAATTTTTTTTGCTGCCATAGATTTCTCTCCCTTTTACTTTCCTCTGGCAATCACTTCTTTGGCAAGATTGCGATAACTCTCTGCTCCCGTCGAACGGGAATCGTACAAATGAATCGGCAGGCCATGAGACGGTGCCTCCGCCAGTCGAACATTCCTTGGAATAATCGTATTATAAATTCGAGCATTCAAATTTTCTTTCACCGTGTCTATCACTTCAGCGGACAGCTTTGTCCTCGCATCGTACATGGTAAATAACACTCCTTCGATTACCAGTTTGTCGTTCAGTCGTTCATGTACAAGCTCTATTGTCCGGATCAACTGTGCGATTCCTTCCAATGCATAATATTCGCATTGGATGGGAACCAAAATACTGTCCGCCGTCGTCATTGCGTTCACAGTCAGCATATTGAGCGCTGGCGGGCAGTCAATCATGATATAGTCATAATCATCCCGAATATAGTCTACTGCATTTTTCAAAATGTATTCTTTTTCCGGAATACCCAAAAGCTCAATCTCGGCTCCGGCCAAATCGACGTTGGACGGAATCATTTGCATACCTGAAATGGTTTCTATATCTTGGATGCTTTCTCGAATTGTGCATTGATCCAGCATCAAATCATACACTGAATTCGACAACTCCATTTTTTCCAATCCAAATCCGCTCGTTGTATTTCCCTGCGGATCCAAGTCAATCACCAATACTTTTTTTCCGGCCTCTGCTAGACAGGCTGAAAGGTTGATGGCTGTGGTCGTTTTTCCAACACCACCCTTCTGATTTGCAATTGCTATTATCTTCCCCATAATTTGTATTCCTTCTTTCGTCTCTTCGTTCTTCTTTTGAAATTCGTATCGTTCTATATTATACGGTGCGATCTGTGCTTCTGCAAGAGTTTTCATCATAGAAATTCAAAAAACGCTATCTCTGGCTAAGAGATAGCGTCTTTGAGTTTTTCTACATAA
>JAFUXY010000025.1 GCA_017477005.1 Lachnospiraceae bacterium
GATTCCGGCAGTGATGCGGGGCTGTATCCCGCTTTCGGAGGATGAATTGATCACCCTGCGCGAACTGTTGAACCGGGTCCTTATCGGGATGGATGGGAGAGATAATAAATGACAGCAGAGACCGTTATCGGGATCTTGATCCCGTTCCTGGGCACCAGCCTTGGCGCGGCTATGGTGTTTATTCTTAAAAAAAATATTTCAGATAATCTGCAAAAAAAACTTACAGGCTTTGCCGCAGGAGTTATGGTGGCGGCATCTTTTTGGAGTCTTCTGCAGCCTGCGCTGGAAAGCAGTGCGGCGATGGGTGCGCTGTCATTTATTCCGGCTGCGGTTGGCTTTCTGGTTGGCGTCGGTTTCCTTCTCCTGCTGGACGAAGTTACCCCGCATATGCATTTCAACAATCAGGAGGAAGGTCCGAAATCCGGCTTGAAGCGCACAACAAAGCTGATTCTCGCCGTGACGCTGCATAATATACCGGAAGGCATGGCAGTAGGCGTGGTATATGTCGGTTTTCTGTCAGGCAGTGCAGGAATCAGTTCTGCAGGCGCGATGGCGTTGGCGTTGGGTATAGCGATTCAGAACTTTCCGGAAGGCGCTATCGTTTCCATGCCTCTGCGTGCGGAGGGAATGGATAAAGGAAAAACATTTCTGTTTGGTGTTTTATCCGGTGTGGTCGAACCGATTGCTGCACTGATCACCATTCTGGCAGCGGGAACGGTGGTACCCGTTATGCCATACCTTCTGGCCTTTGCAGCCGGAGCTATGATGTATGTTGTGGAAGAGGAACTGATCCCGGAAATGTCAGAAGGGAAACACTCTAATTGGGGAACGATAGCCTTTTCGCTGGGGTTTGTCCTGATGATGATTCTTGACGTTGCTTTGGGGTAAAGTGATGATTCCTATGAAAGATTTGTTTGACAGAATACAGGGAAGAACTTATAGATGAGGTTTTGTCGTCCAGGCAGTCATAATCCGTATATATGTGGAGCTTCAAGGAAGTTTTATTGATGGAAAAATGGTTGACGTTGTGTCAGAAAAATGATATACTTTTTTCTGACGCAATGTCATTTTGTATATGAAGGAGATAGAAGATGAATGTGAAGGTAAATGAAAAAGGACAGGCGATTCCTACGGGCACAGAGCTTATCACAGAGGCGGCTTTTGACCGGATTGAGGGAACCGAGGTACGCTGGTTATCCGGCGGGGCGGCCATGATCAATTCACGAGGGACGATTATCATGATTGACCCGGTGCTTGAGGGCTTTGATATGCCTCTGACCTATGAGCCGCCGATCGCGCCGGAGGAAGTGAAACGGATCGATGGTTTTCTGGTGACGCATATTGACAATGACCATTTTTCCAAGCCGACGATTCATGACACGGCAAGCGTGACAAAAGAATACCATACGACGCAGTACGTGGCGGAGGTGATGCGTGAGGATGGGATCGATGGGGTCGGTCACGATATCGGAGATGAATTTGACGTTGAGAATATCCATGTGAAGCTGACGCCTGCGTGGCACAACTGGCAAAACGAGCACCAGAAATGGCAGTACCGGGAGTGGAAACGGGAGGACTATTGCGGCTTTTATATGGATACACCGGATGGGAAAATATGGATGCCAGGCGATTCCAAGCTCTTGGATGAACAGCTGGCCTATGAGGAGCCGGAGGTGATTCTCTTAGACTTTTCCGACAACGAATGGCATATTACCTTTGATGGCGCAGTGAAGCTGTGCAACGCTTATCCCAACGCAACGCTGATTCCCATTCACTGGGGTAGTGTGGATGCGCCGGACTGGTCCACCTTCAACGGCAATCCTATGGATTTGGAGAAGGCGATCGTCAATCCGCAGAGGTTGAAGGTGCTGGTGCCGGGAGAGGCTTACCCATTATAGGATGGATGGGATTACCTATGCAATGAAATGAAGGAGGGTATTATGCCGAAGGGATCACCGGAGCTTGTAGCGGCGAGGAGGGAAGAGATCATAGGCGCCTGCGAACAGCTCTATCAGACAATGAGTTTTAAGGACATCACGTTAAAGGAAATTGGGAATGTGACATCCTTTACCAGAACATCCATCTACAATTATTTTCAAACAAAGGAAGAAATATTCCTGGCGCTCTACGAGCGGGAATACGACAGGTGGAACGAGGAACTAGAAGCCATTTTATGCGACAACGATGCGTTGAGCAGGGAGGAACTGGCAGAAAAAATTGCCGCATCCTTAGCCAACAGGCAGCAGCTATTGAAACTGCTGGCTATGAATAATTATGATATGGAAGCAAACAGCCGCCCAGAACTTTTGGTGTCTTTCAAGGAGGCGTACGGCAAGTCTATGAAAAATGTGCGCCGCCTGTTGGAGAAATTCTGCCCTGGAATGAGGGGGGAGGAGATGCAGAATTTCATCTATATTTTCTTCCCGTTCATGTTCGGCATCTATCCCTACACCGCTGTGACGGACAAGCAGCGGGAAGCCATGAAAGAAGCGGGGGTGGACTATGTCTACCAGTCGGTTTTTGAGCTGACCTATGCCTGCCTGATACGGCTGTTGGGATAGGGAGTTTGAAAAAGTTTGCGGAAAATGACACGCTTTATAACTTGACTAGAAGCAGACTATCGGTTAATATTTAGTTGTGTACAACAAGCAAAGGCAATAAGGAACTATAGATAAATAATCAGTGCATTTGGGCGAAGGATTTGTCTACAGTTCCTAGGCTGCTAAAATGATAGGAGGTTTGTTATTATGACATTCGACGAAAAGATCAAGATGCTCAACGATTATGCCATTGCGTGGTATTCCACCTCACAAGCAGACTACATCCACGAAGCGATTTTTCGTGCGCAGGGTTTCGGAAAGTTCGCGGATCTTTGCAAAGAAGAAGGGGATGAGGAACTAGAAGAAGCTAGAAAATGCACAGAAAGAGTGATTGCTCTTGGTGGAAAGCCTGTGTTCGGATGTTGCGAGCAGCCGGTATTCTGTGAGATAAAGGATCTCCTGAAGTCTTGGGACGATGAATTTAGAGATCAGCAAGCCGTTGAAGAACTTGAAAAGATAGCGGCCTCTCTTGCGGACGACTCTATTACCAGAAAGCTGGTGGAAAGCTTCGTAGAATGTGAGTCAGAGCACAAGACTTGGGTAGCCAAGCACCTGGGCCTTATCGAAAGGATCGGCTACGATAATTATCTGATCGAGCAGCTTGGCGAATAAGAAAGAGGCTCCATCGTTTCATCGAAAAAAATGACTGACAAGGCTGACGCTGCGAAAATGGCGCCAGCCTTTTTGCTATGAATATGTAGACGAGGAGGTGCTGCAGGAACAATCGCGTTTTCGCTCGACTTTGTGTTGATGATGGTGCTGGATGTGACGCTTGGATAGGTAGGCGCAAAAGAAAGACCAACTCTTGACAAGGAGTTTCTGTTTGCCTATAATATGTACTTGCAACAGATACAAGTACAATTAAAGGAGGGTTAGATGAACTTTTCAGCAAAAGAAATGATAGAACAGAGAAAGAGTGTCAGGACATTCGATGGAAAGCTTCTTTCCGATGAAGACAGAAAGAAGCTGGAAAACTATATCGACGCGTTGGCCAATCCCTTTGGTGTACCCGTGGTGTTCAAGCTGCTTGACGCAAAGGAACACGACCTGTCCAGTCCGGTCATTGTTGGAGAACACACCTATATGACGGCAAAGGTAAATAGGGTAGATCATTTTGAAATTGGTTATGGCTACAGCTTTGAAAACGCCTGTTTGTATGCTTTGTCCTTGGGATTGGGAACAGTTATGCTGGCGGCTTCATTGAGCCGCAAGACCTTTGAGGCCGCTATGAATCTAGGGAAAGACGAGGTGCTTCCCGTGGCAAGCCCCGTTGGTTATCCTGCCGCAAAGCGCTCTATGCGTGAGAATATGATGCGAAAAGGGATGAAATCGGATCAACGTATGGATTTTGGAAAACTGTTTTTTGCAGGCGAATTTGGAAAGGAACTATCCGTGGAAGAGGCTCGAGATTTTTTTGAAGCGCTCGAAATGGCGCGCCTGGCTCCTTCCGCGACCAATAGGCAGCCGTGGCGTGCGGTAGTGGATGACAACAAGGTGCATTTTTTTGAAGCAAAAACATTGAAGGATAGCGGTATCGGAGATGTACAAAAAATTGATGTCGGAATCGCGCTCTGCCATTTTGATCTGGTGATGAAAGAGAATGGTTCCTCCGGCCAATTTGTGTTTGACAATCCAGGGCTGGAGCTTCCAGAGAATGTTTTTTATGTGACAACATACGAAAGGAAGCTGTGATGGATACTCGCTTTTCATCTGCAATCCATACGCTGATATTGATTTCGGAAGCTGAAACGCCAATGACTTCCGAGGAAATCGCTATCAGCGTCGGCACGAATGCCAGCTACATACGCAAGCTTACCGGGATGCTGAAACGACAGGATATCATTGACAGCAGGCAGGGGGCAAAGGGCTTCCGACTGAAGGTTGCGCCCCAAAAGCTGTCGCTTTACAGAATATATCAGGCCGTGTCCGACGCGGAGCAGGTGCATATCTTTGATCTCCACCAGAATCCGAATGATTCTTGTATTGTCGGAAGGCATATCCGCCCGGTATTATCAGAGATTTTTTTTGGATTGGAAAAGGAGATTGAAGAGGAGTTGGGGGCTCAGACTTTAGCGGATTGCATAGATAGGATGCGCAAGGAAATTCCCTTTGGTTATGGGAAATGAGTTTGTTGGTGTGATTGAAAAAACGGGCGCTGATGTTACAGGCTTTTCAGCGGGGGATCGAGTATATGGAAGGATGCCCTTAAAGAAGATCGGTGCGTTTGCGGAATATGCCGCTATAGAGCATGCTGCGATTGCAAAGGTTCCGGAATATCTTTCTGATGAAGAGGCGGCCTGTGTACCTCTGACTGCACTTACTGCATGGCAGGCCTTTGAGTTGATGCAGCCCAAGGCGGGCGAGACGGTGTTTATCTCCGGCGGAACCGGGAGCCTTGGAGCGATGGCGATTCCTGTGGCAAAAAGCATGGGGCTTTGGGTCATTACAAACGGAAATGGAGCAAGTAGGGACAGAGTCACTGCGCTTGGCGCAGACAGATTTATTGATTACAAGAAAGAAGATTATGCAAAGGTACTTTCGGATGTAGATTATGTCCTTGACACATTGGGAGACAGGGAACTGGAAAAGGAGTTTCAGATATTAAAGACGGGTGGAAGCCTTGTATCGCTTCGCGGGCTTCCCAACGGAGAGTTTGCCAAAAGAATGGGTATGCCGATGGAAAAGAGGCTGATGTTCAAAGCGGCAGGAAGCAAATATGATAAGCTTGCAGCGAAAAGAAAACAAAAATATTATTTTATTTTTGTACATGAGGATGGCGCCGGATTGCAGAGGATTTCTGAGATATTCAAGGACAGCCGTATTGAAGCGTCGGTGGATGAAATCTTCCCGCTAGAGGCTGTCAATGATGCGATGAAAAAGGTAGCGGCCGGTGGTTCAAAGGGGAAAACGATTTTGAAAATTTCTGAATAAAGCAAAGGGGCAATTAATAGTTGGAATAGTGCTTTCTATGTGGTACAATGAATAAAAAGCGAGAGGAGGGATTATTATGGCCAATCAGGCAGAACAGTCGGAGAAGTGGATAGAGAGGTTTACGGATTTACAACGTATAAAGGATGCAAAAAACCGGGATTATGAGATAGAGTACCAGTTGTCCATTGCCAAGGCGCAATTGGAAGCGCTTGGCATTCCTACGGAGAATCTGGTACGCAAAGAACCGAGGGACGAATGAAATTCAAATTACACGCTCCATATGAACCTACGGGAGACCAGCCGCAGGCAATTGAACAGCTTGTGCGGGGCTTCAAAGAAGGCAACCAATTTCAGACCTTGTTGGGCGTGACGGGATCCGGCAAGACGTTTACGATGGCGAACGTGATTGCGCAGCTGAACAAGCCCACGCTGATCATTTCCCACAACAAGACCCTTGCCGGGCAGTTGTATGGGGAATTCAAGGAATATTTTCCGGAAAACGCCGTGGAGTTTTTCGTCAGCTATTATGA
>JAFUXY010000266.1 GCA_017477005.1 Lachnospiraceae bacterium
GGTCGCAAAGGAATCCGTATTTTCAGACTTGAACAACTAGAGTGTGATGTCTGTTACATCGGAAAAATATGCGGTCGCCTTTGGGTTTACCGAGGAAGAGGTATTCGCTTCGATGGATTCCCAGGGGATAGACCCCTCCCAAAAGGCGCTTGTGAAGAAGTGGTACGATGGGTACGTGATGGGTAATGAGAGAGATATCTACAACCCATGGTCTATTACATACTATCTTGATATAAAAAAATCGGCACCCATTGGGGAGAAACGAGCTCGAACGCCCTGGTTGGGAAGCTTCTGTGGGAGGCAGAGCCGAAGGTCAAGGAGGAATTTGAGGATCTTCTTGAGGGCAAAAGCGTAGAAGCGTGCATCGATGAGTATATTGTCTTCCCGGATTTGCAGTACGCTGGAAGGGAGGAAATATACAGCCTACTGCTCGCTTCTGGGTACATGAGGGCGGAAAATGTGTTCTACTTTGAGGATGTGAGGAATCCAATATACACGCTTTTTTTGACGAATCTTGAAATACGGAAGATGATTGGGAATATAATTCGCAGGTGGTTCAAGGGGAAGGGGAACTATTTCGGGGATTTCGTGTCCGCAATGTTTAAGGGGAATGTGGACGAGATGAATTATTATATGAACAGGGTGGCGCTTGAGACCTTTTCCTATTTTGACTCAGGAAACAAACCTTCGGAGGCAAAAGAGCCAGAACGATTCTACCATGGATTCGTGTTGGGGCTTTTGGTGGATAAGGCATCTGAATATATTGTGAAGTCCAACAGGGAGAGCGGATTTGGACGCTATGACGTAGTGATGGAGCCGAAAAACAAGGAGGACGTGGCGGTCATTATGGAGTTTAAGGTGCAGGATCAGAAAGCGGGAGAAGATTCCCTCGATGCCACTGCGGAGGCCGCCCTGTCGCAGATAGAAGAAATGCACTACGAATCGGACCTTCTGTCAAGGGGAATCCCGGCAGAGAGGATATATAAGTATGGCTTCGCTTTTCGGGGGGAGGAATGTTTGATAAAGAAGGGATAAAGATTTCGTTGGAAAAAGAAGAGGAGAAAGCATTTCCATCTTGTCTTACAGAACTAAAGGTTGTATAATTTTGGAGGGTGATGATTGTGGTTTTAGGTGTTGCTTACAAAGGCTGAAGAGTGGTGGCAGTGACAACTGAATAGGGAGGTAAAAGATTATGACAAGAGAAGAGATGATCGAAGGATTGATCGATAATTATTCTGATTTTCAGATGATTAAACGAGAAATGCCAGAGGGAGTAGAAAACTTTTTTCTTGATTACAAGATCAAGACAACAACAGCAAAACTATCGGCACTGGGAGTCAATGTGGAAGACATTACAATCAAATGATGAATCCTAAAAACGGCTTCCGGTTAAGTCCGAAAGCCGTTTTTGCTCTTTCCCTTGCGTTGCAGGTTTTGAGGAAATATGAATAAATCAGCGATTCTTTAATACCCCGTTGAATACATCCTGCGAAGCTGGTAGGACTGCTTTCCGTTGTATGAGTAGGGAACAACGATGGCGACGCCATGTCCTCTTTTACTCAATCGACTGCTGGCGGCTGCTTCACTGGGAGCCAAGCCGTAGATGCTCGAGGGAACGCCGTCCTCGTCAGGCCCCACTACATACTTATAATCCGTGTACGTCAATTGGATCGATCCGTCGGAAAGCCGGTCAGCCCGGTCTACAATCGTCAGACCAAGGTGCATTTCACCGGCTCCAGCCGACCAGTATACATTGCCGTTCGAAAAATAACCATCTCCATAGGCGTTGGTATAGCCCGCCATTTGAGAATTGGATAGAGTAATATCGAAAAACCGGTTCAGGATATCGTTGATATTCGCCATAGAAATGAAACAATAATTTCCGGCATACTGGATATTCGAGCGTCGGTTGATCAGCGCATGCAAAAACGCAAAATCGACCAAATCCCTCGTTGAAGCAGTGTTGATGTCAAAGCTGCTGATATCCTGTTCCGCAAAATTGCTCAAAAAAATGTTGGCTTCATACTGCTGATTTGCTCCCAATACAATAGCTTCTGAACTCAAATAAACTGCGTTCGCTGCCGCTGCATTCATCTCTCCGGCAATGGGTGAAGCGATTGCCGAGGACAGCAGCGCAACCCCCAACAGCAGTGCCTTGTTTCGTTTTTTCATGTAATTTTCCCTCCTTCATTTTGATGCTCCCTGTTTTGTAACCTATGCACAAGTTTTCTCCTTAATCATAATCATTTAGAGGGGGCTTTTGATAAAGCTTTTCCTTGATTTGTTTTCCCGATTGCTCTTTCATTGTACCACGTACAAATTGAAAATCCAACTATTTTTGACTATTTCGTTATTTTCACCTTTGACGTTTTACTCCAGGCCGAATAGTTTTTGTATTTTCCGTTTGTTTTGTATGTCCGAATCCGGAAGTAATAGGTCTTCTTTTTGGAAAGATTCGATATGGTTTTCGTGGACGTTCTGGCATTTTTTATGAGTAGATTTTTGCATCCTTTCTTGAAATTGCTGGCAGTGGAATACTGTATCTCATAACCAGAACCCTTCGTATTCGTTTTCCATGACAAAGAGGCTTTCTTTCCGGAATTATCACTTTTTGAAATAAAAAAGTCCGACTGTATCGGACTTTGAAGGCAGACTTCATTATCAATGATTCTTTTCAAATGCAAGCAATTTGGCCTTGTATTGCTCGGAGGTCATTGAAAAATCAAGGGTTTTGTGGTAAGGTAAAAATGATAGATTGTACACAGATTCAAGGGGGTGAAGTCATGGCTACCTTTAGTATTTTGGAAAACGTTAGGATTAATGACTCACATGTGGCGGAGGCGTTAGTTTCTGCTATAGAAGAGTCTGAAAGAGTATCGCCAAGACAAAGATCTTCACGAACAGATTTTAGAATGGCAACAAATGATGATTTAGTCCATCTCTATGAGACAGAAAAGCAAAGAAGGAGAGTGAACGGATGAGTCTGATTGTTGCAAACATTTTAGACATGGTAGAAAAATATGGAGAGTTAGATACATTTGCAGCGCTCTCCGTATTTTCCTGTCCACTAAATTATGAAATAGAGGATTTTATAAAGAATAAAGCAATTGATTTTGCGAAGAAGAAGTTATCAGTAACATATTTGGTTTACGATGAAGATGATAAT
The DNA here is from genome assembly GCA_017477005.1 of Lachnospiraceae bacterium. GTDB lineage: Bacteria > Bacillota > Clostridia > Lachnospirales > Lachnospiraceae > RGIG4930. Next base: position 3,167 of record JAFUXY010000266.1, read on the forward strand.
TTGCTGGGCTATTTTACGCTGGCACACAAGGCAATAGAAATAAAAAAAGAAAATGTTGGCAAACGCCTGGAAAAAAGAATGCAAAGGTTTGTGCCTTTAGATGAAGCCAATAATTCGTATACGCTTTCGGCATTTTTACTTGCACAGTTTGGGAAAAACTATGCCGTAGACGATGGAAAGTGCATTGATGGTGAAATACTGATGGATCTGGTAGATGCGGTAACTCTGGATATTCAGCATCGAATAGGAGGCGGGTTCATATATCTTGATGTTTTGACAAAGAATAAAGGGGTTGTGAATTTTTATCGCAATCACTGCAATTACGTGTCATTTAGCCAAAGAATATCAAAAGGAGAAGGTTATACACAGATGATTCGATTTATTTGATAAGTTCAACAACTATTACTTTTTGAAAAAAGTCCGACTGTATCGGACTTTGAAGGCAGACTTCATTATCAATGATTCTTTTCAAATGCAAGCAGTTCAGCCTCGTATTGATCGGGGGTCATCTTTCCGAAATACTCTGTTCGCTACTTGTCATAATCCTTTTTTTGCGATTCATAATGGAATGGGTTTCTTACGGTCTCGTTTTTTTTCTTGTCTTATAGAACTAAAGGCTGTATAATTTGGGGAGTGATGATTGTGGACTTAGATGTTGCATCTTTTGCAGTTTGACATTTTCCCAAAGGCCCTTATAATGGAGTAGGTGTGTTGCAAAGGAGGGATTTTATGCATAGGAAAAAGACAAGGAGAGCCCTAGAGGTTTTAGCGGTCGTCCTCTCTCTGGTGTTGGGCGGCTGCGGGCAGGACGCTTCGACCAGTATGCGTTCGGAAGAGACC
>JAFUXY010000267.1 GCA_017477005.1 Lachnospiraceae bacterium
GGGGAGGGGCGTTTTGTGACGCTTCCGGTCGGCGTCAAATTGAAAAAGGCCTCTTGGAGAGCGATCGGGACGGACGACGATATTTTCCCGGCTGCGTCGTTTGCGGACGGAAAGGTGGACGGGGTGATTGAATATTCCTATGCGGATCATCGCGTGGGGAGCGTGCCGTTTTCGATCAAGGAGGCGCCGGTGGCCGAAGAGGTTGGGGAGGAACCGTTGGCGGAGGAGACCTTTTTGGAAGGTCTTTCGGAAGCGTCAAAGGGCTTCAAAAAGTTTTTCCCGGTCTTGATGGCACTGCTTGTGCTGATACTGATGCGGTATATTTATGTGTCGGCTCCGTATCACGGGTATTACGGCAGTGAATCCATCAAGCAGCATTTTTTGAAAAAACGAAAAAAACGACTGGCAAAGCTGCGCCGACTGCATGAGGAGCGCTGAAGACGATGAATGAAGAATTGAGCCGGAAGGAAATCCGGGAGCGGCTGGTGTACATGCTTGACAGCTTGTATGCGTACTGCCGCAGGCACAAGCTCCATCTGTTTTTGGTCGGAGGCACGCTGCTTGGCGCTGTTCGTCACGAGGGCTTTATTCCGTGGGACGACGACATCGACCTTGCGATGCCGCGGCCGGATTATGAAAAACTGCGCCGACTGTGGAAGCACGAACCGATGGACGGGCATTTCGCTTTTTTGTGCGGGGACGATGGCACGTATTCGAACCCCTACGGGCAGTTGGTGGATCTGGATACGATAATGACCCGCAAAAGCATGGATTATTTGCTGGATCGTTTTGTGACGCAGCATTTGTATCTGGATATTTTTCCGGTAGACGGATATCCGGATACGCCCGGGAAGACAAAGCGGTATCTGAAACGGCTGGAACGGATCCGAAAGATGATCCTGTACTCCCGTTCACGGATTGGCCGGGGTTCTACTTTTGCGAGGCGGGTGTTGAAATTTTGGCCTGTGCTGCTGATGCGTTTGGTGGGAAACCAAAGGCTGGTACGTCATATGATCCGGGTCTGCCGGGGGCGGTCTTTCCGCAAATCCGAATACATCGGAACGGCGGTCAATGGACTGTATGGAATGGGAGAGCGGTACCAAAAATCCGACGCGTTTCCCGAGGCTATGGTGCGTTTCGAGGGGAAGGAGTACCCGACCATCGGCTGCTGGGAGGGCTATCTGAAGGGCATCTATGGCGATTATCAGAAGCTGCCACCGAAGGAAAAAAGGGTGTCGCATCAGATACATGTGTTTTGGGTGAATCGGGAGCGAATGGGCTGATATTTCATTCGTTTCCAATAAAAATAGTGACAAGAACTCAACTTATATGGTAATATGTAAAATAAAGTAACTATTCAGTCATATATGAAAACATTGGCAGACGAACGCTTGCGTTCAGGCTGACATATGGTTTTCATATATGGCGCATAGGCTGTTCGCACCCGACAATGAGCAAACGGCCACGAATGTGGCGGTAAAGCTGCGAAGCAGCGTGTTTGCGATTTGAGGGATGCGGACTGACTGAATAGATAATATAAGAGATAAGTACGATCATTGACAGAGTAGGAGTTGATTCGAATGGAGCAATTAGTCATCAAGGGCGGAAAGCCCTTGCGGGGGCATGTTTCGATTGGCGGCGCCAAAAATGCGGCGCTGGCGATTTTGGCAGCTTCCATTATGACAGACGAGGATGTCATTGTAGACAATTTGCCGGATGTGCGGGACATCAATGTGATGCTTGGCGCAATGGAGGGCATCGGGGCGAAGATCGATCGGA
>JAFUXY010000268.1 GCA_017477005.1 Lachnospiraceae bacterium
ACGAAACAGGTTCAGCGCGCGATTAAATCTATGCGGCTTGCGAAGGACGACAACGGCTATTTTCTTATAGACAAAACAAAAGAAGATCTCTCTTTGGATCGGGAAATTTCTATTATTCTCGAAAAAACGGACGCTTCTTTTCAAAGCTTGCAAGATGTCGAAACCCTGTTTCTGAAAATCGATGCAGACAGCCGCTCCTACTTGGCCTCTTTATTTGCGAAATCAAGTCATTTGAACCGGCTTTTTATTACAATTATTGAAAGTATGGATGGCCTCGTGTTTTTGACAAAAGATATAGAATCGCTCAAATCTGCACTGGTCGAATTAGGCACAAAAGATGCTGAAATAGAAAATATAGAAGAACCCTGACAATCCTATTTTTTTCTTCTCAGCCTTCGATCGTTGTTGCGGATGACCGTGTATTTCGGTTTTCTCTCTTCTTTCTCAATTTTTTTCCGTACCCGTCTTTGGTGCAAGCTCGGAGAAATGGCACGGATCAACAGCAGCACAGCCACCATTCCTACTGCTGCCACCAATACACGTCCGATCGTCAAAAAATCTACATATATATAAGAAACATTATCATCTTTCATTTCATCGGTTTGATTGTGAAATGGATAAGCGTTTCCCTCATCCATAGCCGCAAATCTCAGCTTTCCTCCTCCGACAGAATGCCCGCCATATTCATACACCAATGTGCCCACAACTCCGTCCTTTGGCTTCGAAAGAGGTAATACTTCCATCGTTGCGTCCAAAATGCTAGCAGTTTTTGGAAGCGTCACAACTACATCATCGTCCACACGGAACATTTCCGATGAATCGATCAGATTTCCGGTATTTTTTTTTGTTGCTTCAGCGATTCCTCCATTCTTTGCAACGGAATAGGTAACAAAATTTGCAAAACAATAATCAAACAAATGGATCGTATCTATATAGAAATCCGGTGTGGGCGAATCCATGATCACGCAAATCAAGGTCATGCCGTTTCGCCTTGCATAAGTCACAAGTGTATTTCTCGAAATATCCGTATAACCCGTTTTGCCTCCCAGACAACCTTCGTACAAAAACTCACTCGTTTTGTAAAAATTCAACATAGCATGGTGGTTGTTCAAAGGCGTTTCGCTTGCATGCGTGTTGGTAGGAGGAATATTGTACGCCCTTGTTCCAATAATTTCACGAAAGGTCTTGTTGTTGAATGCTTCCCTCGCTATCTTGGCCATATCTATGGAGCAGGTATAATGATCCTCCTCCGGCAAGCCATTTGGATTAGAAAAATGCGAATTTACGCACCCAATCCGTTCGGCTCGTTCGTTCATCATTGAAACGAATTCCTTCACATTTCCGCCTGCTACATGCTCAGCAATCGCCCAGGCACACTCATTCGCTGACTCCAGAAGCATTCCATACAGGCATTCTTCCATGGTCATTTTTTCACCAATGTCTCTGGAAATATGCGAAGTGTCCCCCTCGTTCAAAGTCACAGCGTCTTCAGAAAATGTGACTGTCTCATCCAAATCACTGTTCTCAATGGCGATCAAAGCAGTCAAAATTTTGGTAATACTTGCCGGGTATTTTTTTTGCTTTGGTTTTTTGTCCAACAAGACGGTGCCGGTCTGAGCCTCCATGACCACCATGGATTCGGATTCGATCTCTATGCCGGATGGCCAAACTTCCTTGGCGGATACGTTCTGCGTCGGACAAGCCCACCCCAATAGAATCGACAGAACCAAAATCAAGAGCTTTGCCACCAATTTACAAATCGGCTTCCCTTCTGCCACAAATTTGGACTCATATTCGGTCATGATATTTCCCTTGCACATGGTTTCATTATGATGCAGATCAAAGGTAATATCCTTCACTTCCCAGCCATCCCTGCCTTCAAAAGATTGTATGGAATACTCAAATAGCGGTCGATTGTCCGTTTTGAATTCCAAATATCCGCCATCGACAAGCGTTTTTTCATACAATGCCAAAAACGGCGGTGCGCTGAGCCGCCGTTTCGCATGCCTGGCTTTTGGCCAAGGATCTGAAAAATTTGCGTATAATTTTGCTATCTCTCCCTTTTCAAAAATTTCTCCAATTTCCCGAACATCCACCCATAGAAAGCGTAGATTCTGCGGCGCTTCCTCGCCCATTTGAAGCAGCTTTTTTGTTGCCTTATACAGAACGCTTGAATACATTTCCATTCCAACAAAATTGATGTTCGGATACTGCTTCGCAGATTCAATCAAAAACTGTCCTTTTCCAGAGCCTACCTCTACATAAATGGGGTTTTCATTGGCAAATACCCGATTCCATTGTCCCTTATAGGAAGAAGGATTTGAAACATAATAGGGACTTTCGGATAAAATTTCTTCGGATTTTGGTACATTTCTAAGCCTCAAACAAAGCCCCTCCCTTCTCTGATTGCCATCATATCTGTTTTTGAATTACTTCCAATCTTCTTCATTGCGTACGATAGCGTAATCATTCAAATATTTATGCCACAAAGGATAATAACTGGCTACCGGATGTACCCCGTCGTTGGTGTACTCATCGATCATATTTCCATCTGCGTCACACAAAGCCTCGCTCGGCTCCAAATAAAAGATATCGTGTCCATTGACTAATTTAGAAATAGCTTCATTTCTTTGAACGACTGCTTTGTTGTTGTAAACCGGATCCCCCATACTTCTCAGATAATTCACATGCAAAACGCCTTGAACATAGATAATCGCATCCGGCTGCAGCTTTCGAATTTTTGAGATTACCACTTGGTACTGATCTCGAAAATCGGTTGTACGTGGCACGCCCATCTCGTTCATACCCAACAAAATATAAATCTTGCCATAGTCGTGGTTGCGAAGGATGCCCGTCAACGAATCTTCATAGGCCTCGAAAGGACTTCGAAAAACAATCGTCACATCAAAAATATTATAAACAGTCAAAGACTCCATTGCAAAGAAACTGGCTCGATCTTGCAAACTCCCATACTCATGCAGCCCATCTGTCAATGAATCACCGATAAACAAGGCATCATCGAAATAATCGTCGTCCACCTTCTGAAAAGAATAATAATCGTGATTTTGCTTATATACTCCTTTATTCGGATAGTCATAGGTCGTTCCATCCGGATCAATATAGGTGCCATCGGCAATTCCATAATCCACCGCATGCATCACCGGGCGAAGCGCCTTTTTCGGATATTCATTGGCATAAATGTAGGTACCGTTTGATTTTTCAAGTCGTTCTTCCTTGATATCACTCAGTGGCCTTTTGGTAATCTTTGCTTCCCGCTTTGCAGACACATAGCCCCGAATCTTATTCAGTTTTTCGTATGCTCTCTGTTCTTCTTGCTGCGCATCCTCTTCTGTCTGAGACTCATCCTCTATCTGAGATTCATCACCTGTCTGAGATACATTGCTTGCCGAATCCGTCTCTTGCGCTTCTGCATCGTTCATTGCAATTTGATTATTTTCATCTTCGATCAAAGCATCGTTATTTTTCTCAACGGAAGGCATAGACAATTTGTGGCGAAATTCAGACGCACGATCCAGCATCACCGTATAAATTGGCTGCTTCAAAAAATGATAATCCGCATCTGTCGTCAGCAGCAGAACCAGTGAAAAAACGCGCAAACCCAATCCAAACGCCAGTATAAACAAAAGTAAAGGTATTTTTTTGATAATATATACAAATATTTTCATGATTAAAAGTTAAAATAAAGGAACGGATTTGCCTGTGAAATATTGAGCTGGTAAAAGCTGATCCAAAGCAATAGTAATAATATTATCGATTCAAAAATCTTGATTCTTCCGGTTCTTTCTTTCGCCAATGCCTCATAGACCCTTGGCACACACAAACCCATTCCTACTATTATATATGGAAGAAACTGCGTCAAATATTTTGAAAAATCTGTAGCGTTTGCACCGGAAAAATGTCCCGTCAACGGAAACATCCTACCGAGAAATACGACCACATCTTTGGTAGAGGACGGTGCGAAAAACATCCAGGTAACTGGTATGATTATTAGGACATAAACGTGACCAATCCACGGATATCGTTCAAATATTTTTTTGCCAAACCACTTTTCGCCGCAGATCAAGCATCCCAAAACCAATCCCCAAAGCACAAAATGCAGTTCGCCCCCATGCCAAAATCCTGTCAACAACCAAACACACAGGATATTGATAACTGTATGCAATCGTCCTTTGCGGCTTCCGCCCAAGGGAATATACACATAATCCCGAAACCAAGAAGTCAACGTCACATGCCATCTTCGATAAAATTCGCCAACAGAAGTCGCCGCATATGGATGCAGAAAATTGTCTACAAAAGAGAATCCCAACATCACGCCAATGCCAGCCGCCATCAAAGAATATCCCCAAAAATCAATATACAATTGCAAAGAATATCCGAAAGCGACCAGCCATGCCAATGGGGTGGACAAGCTCTCGAAGCCGATCTTTACTGCTTCATTCCAAAGAATCGCCAATCGATCAGCCAGCAAAACCTTCATTGCCAGCCCTATGATTACAATTTTCATACCCCGCTCCAAGCGG
>JAFUXY010000269.1 GCA_017477005.1 Lachnospiraceae bacterium
GCGCTCCATCAGTTCTTCCGGCGAACCCTGCTCGGCCACGCCGCCGTCTGACAACACCACGATCTTGTTCGCCCCTGCCACTGTACGCATACGATGAGCAATGATCATTACCGTCTTATTCTGTATCAATCTCGACAGCGCTGTCTGAACCTGTGTTTCGTTTTCCACGTCAAGAGACGCTGTGGCTTCATCCAGCAGAATGATCGGCGCGTTTTTCAGAAACACCCTTGCGATTGAAATTCTCTGCCGCTCGCCGCCTGACAATTCGCTTCCATTCTCCCCGATATTGGTTTCAAAACCATCCGGAAGCGTCCTTATAAATTCATCGCAGTTTGCCATCCTGGCCGCAGCAAACACCTCTTCATCGGTTGCGTCCTTTTTCCCAACACGGATGTTTTCCATGACCGTATTATTAAAAAGCGTCACATCCTGAAACACGATGGAGAAGACAGAAAGCAACGCCTCCGGATCTACCGTTTTCACATCCACGCCACCGACGAAGACCCTGCCCCTGTCCGCATCCCAAAATCTCGCCGCCAGACGGGAGACGGTGGTTTTGCCTCCGCCGGAGGGACCGACCAGTGCCGTGACCTCACCCTGCTTTGCCACAAAGGAAACATCTGAAAGAACGGTTTTGCTGTCCTTGTAGGAAAACCCAACATGGTCAAATGTAATATCATAGCCATTGGGCGAGAAATCCCTGGCACCGCTCTGCTCCGGATATGCGCTGATCGTATTCATACGATCCACATTCACCTGCAGGGCGTTGATCGCCGCCAGGTTGATGAGCGTTGCGGACATCGGCTCATAGAGCCTGGACGCCACCAAAAGAAAGCAGAAAAACTGCATAAGCCCCAGCTCGCCTCGGATCAGCTGCATACTGCCTACAAGCGCTACGGTCGCGATACCGAATTTCAAAAGCATCTGCGCTGAAACCACGAAGATCGCCGCGCCCAGTTCGCTGAATATCTGTCTTTTTTCATAGAGATCGATGGTTTCAAACAACGCGGACATATATTTCCCTTCTGCGTTGTTGCTTTTCAGATCCCGCGAGGTTTCAATAAATTCCTGCACATCCTCATTGAGTCGAACCTTCGTTTCCACCTGTCTCCTTGTGAAAAAATTCTGCGCCTTTTTGGAGGTCAGAACGATCAAAAGAGCAATGGGAACCGGCCAAACTGCGGCAAGCGCCATCTTATACTGCATAAAAAACAAGGATATACAGACGGCAAGCGTTGACGCAATACTGCCGTAGTACTGTGGGATCTGATGCGAACCGGCGTGCTCCAAGGCCTCAGCGTCCCCCATGATTGTCCCTGTCAGGTCGGCGAGATCCCGCTTGGCGAAAAAGGACAGCGGCAGCTTTCTCAGTTTTTCGGCAAGCGCTACCCTTCGTGTTCCTGACTCAATATACGTCGCAAAATACGTGGCGTTGTACTGTCCGATCGAAGTCAACGCAATCAGTGCGATGCAAAAGACGATCCCCGCAATATACATGGCCAGATGCGACCTATAGGTTCCCTCCATGTAATCCCCCGTGAACCGATACAAAAGTCCGACCGGGAACATCAACGCCAGATCCGCTGCCATGACCGCGAAGATGGCGGCTAACATATCCTTTGCGCCCTTATTCGAAAGCGCGAATTTGTTTTCAAATGTCTTGATCATCATGCCTCACCTCCAACCTTCCAACTCACGGCCTGTGTATATTCCTGCCACATAGAGCGGTATAATCCTTTTTTATTCAAAAGTTCTTCATGACTTCCTTCCTCCTCCACGCTTCCGTGATTCAAAACATAGATTCGATCTGCTCCTTGTACAGTGGACAGCCGGTGCGCGATCATAATGACGGTGGCGTGTTTCGTCAGCTCCTGAAACGCTCTTTGCACCAGCATTTCATTCTCAGGATCCGCAAAGGCTGTCGCTTCATCAAGGACAACCACCGGCGCCTTTTTCAAAATTGCTCTCGCAATGGCGATCCGCTGCTGCTCCCCGCCGGACAGATACGTCCCTCTGCTTCCCAGTACCGTATGTATTCCTTCCGGAAGACGGCCTATGATATCCTCGCACTGCGCTTTCTTTAGGGCTTCAAGTATTTCTTGTTCCGTCGCGTCCGGCTTTGCGATCTTGAGGTTTTCTGCGATCGAACGCTTCAAAAGCCTGCTGTCCTGAAATACATACGATACCGTATTCATCCTCTCTTCCTTCGGAATATCCCGCACATCAACGCCGCCGATTGAGACCTCGCCCTCATCCGCGTCAAAGAAGCGGGAAATCAATGCCGCCGCTGTTGTCTTGCCGCTTCCCGAAGGACCGACCAGCGCTATGATGCTGCCCTCATCTGCGTAAAGTGACAGATTGCAGACTGCGGCTTTTTCATTTCCGGTATAATGATATGTGACATTTTGAAGCCGAACGGATGCGTCTTTGGGATGTCTTGGGCTGTTCGTTTCTGGAAGCGGACTAATATTTAGTACGTCCTCCATTCTTGTGATTGCGTCATCCAACAACATGGTATTTACCGACAGAAATATGACACGGTTCATCGTCGTCACGATTACGGGCACAAAGATCACATAGAACAAAAAATTCACAAGGATATCCTGCGAAGCCGCGCTGCTTTTTGTCAGAAACAGCACAAGCGCGATCAGACAGGCAAAGGACGAATTTATGATTACAGTAAAAGCGATCATATGCGGACGGCACCTCCTGGTGTATCTTATGCAGAATTTGCTGTAATCATCGATGGATTTTTTGAACCGATGGAAGGAAAAGACCGTCTGCCCGAATGTCTTGACGACAGGGATGCCCCGCACATATTCCACCGCTTCGTTGCTCATATTTTCCAAAGAATTCTGGTACTGTTTCATATCTTCCGCCATAGCAGGTCCCGCCATCTGCATCATACAAAAAAATGCAATGATGGTCGTCATTAGGACAGCGAACCCAAAGCGCCAGTCGTATAGAAAAAGCATCACGACCATGCAGACAGGGGTGACAAGAGCCTGTACCATGTCCGGCAGATTGTGCGCCAGAAATGTCTCCGTAGACGCGGTTGTTTCCAGCACCACCCTGCGCAGCTTGCCGGAGCCCATTTCATCGGAAAACCCTACCGGAAGCCTTGCAATGTGGGACAGGATCGTCTTTTTCATGTTGGCGGCCGTTCTGAAGGCCGCCATATGCGCGCACATCAAAGCGACAAAATAGACAAGCATCGTAATCAAAGAAAACCAGACCGCCATCCATCCATTGTGGACAATGCTTTGCGCCTTTTCATAATGCCCGTTTACCTCGATCACCTCCCTGAGTATCCGCCACAAATAGACGAACGGCATCAGCCCTGTGATAGCCGACAGCGCGGACAGGAAGAATGAAAGATAAGTCAGTCCTTTGTAAGCGCCTGCATAGGAAAGAGCCTTCGCCAGAGCGCTTTCTTTCTTTTGTTTCATAGGAACCTCCTTTTCTACTTGTAGTGGATTACCATTGTTCGACCTCTATCCATATCCACATTTTGATTACGAAAAAAAGACCCGAAGGTCTTTTTATCATGCTATAGTAATAATTGTTAGTTTCGGCTAACTACTATAAAACTTGTATGAAAATTTGTCAAGGAAATTTAATTCGAATACTATACAGTTCCTTATACTGGTTTCTCCTGTTCATCTTGCGGCACTGCCCGAGATTGTACTATAATACGTTTGTACGTTCTCGTATAAAACGATTCGAAAATAATCCAAGAGGCATTTATGAACATCAAATTATCCGATCACTTTACTTACCGCAGAGTACTGCGGTTTGCGCTTCCATCCATCTTTATGATGATTTTTACATCTATCTACAGCGTAGTGGATGGTTTTTTTGTTTCCAATTTTTCCGGGAAAAATGCATTAGCAGCCGTATCTTTTATCTATCCGTATATTATGATATTCGGCGCCATTGGCTTTATGCTGGGTACCGGAGGTACGGCACTGATCGCTATTCGTCTTGGCGAAGGAGAAAAAGAAAAAGCGAACCAGACCTTCTCCATGATGGTGTATGTTACGATTGCCCTTGGGATTCTTTTTTCAATCTTTGGCAGCGTATCGATCCAACAAGTTGCCCTATTGTTGGGCGCCAATGAAGATATTCTCGCGCTTTCTGTTACCTATGGCTCCATCCTCCTGATCGGACTGCCTGCTTTTATGCTGCAGTTTGAGTTTCAGAGCTTCATGGTGGCTGCGGAAAAGCCAAAACTTGGCCTGTACATTACGATTGTTTCCGGCCTTACCAATATACTGTTTGATTTGCTGCTGGTCGGCATACTGAAAATGGGCATCTCAGGCGCCGCTATAGCTACGGATGTCAGCGAGCTGGTTGGCGGCGTGTTTCCTGTTTTGTATTTCGTCCGAAAAAACAACAGCAGCCTGCAGCTGATTAAGGCTCGTATTGATTTTTCAGATTTGAGAAGGGCGCTGGCCAACGGTTCCTCTGAATTTATTACCAATATTTCTCTTTCTGTTGTCAGTATGCTCTACAATGCGCAGCTTATGAAATTTGCCGGAGCCGACGGCGTTGCCGCCTATGGCGTATTGCTGTACGTGAGCGAAATCTTCCTTGCCGTTTTCGTAGGCTATGCCATCGGCACAGCGCCTATCATTGGATATCATTTTGGCGCCCGGAATCAAAAGGAGCTGAAAAATGTATTTGGCATGAGTATCCGTATCATAGGAATCTGTGGATTTGCCATGCTCATAGCCGGAGAAATATTTGCAGGAGCTATCGCCGGTGTCTTTGTTGGTTATGATGAGGAGCTTATGAAAATGACGGTTCACGCCTTCCGGATCTTCTCTTTCTCATTCCTGTTTGCGTCGATACCGATCTATTGTTCTGCGTTTTTTACCGCATTGAATAATGGAGTCCTATCCGCGCTAATTTCTTTTGTCCGAACCTTTCTCTTCGAAATAGGGTCGGTACTGCTGCTGCCTATGATCATGGGTCTGGATGGTATCTGGTTTTCCTTGGTTGTTGCGGAACTGGCCGCATCCATCCTGTCCATAGGCATCCTCCTTCGAAAGAGAAAGGTTCTGTTTTTTGCAGATGCTTGAAAATCGCAGCGCGGAGTGCCTACTTATAGTTCTTGATACCCGTCCTTATAGTGTACCCTGCATCTCTTTTTGAAAAAGGAGATCCCGTATCGCCCGATATTTCCGTAGCCTTCTTCTAAGAGCGCGTCCACGTAGCTTCGCTCATCAATCTGCTTGATCGCCTCCTCGGCCGCCGCATCCATCATCTCCATGGTGACGGGCTTCTTCCCCTGCTGTTTCACTGCTTTCAGCTCTATGACAAAGGCCTTCGCAAAAACATCTCCGGTTTTCATAAGAAGATCACTCCTGCCATCTCCAGATTCC
>JAFUXY010000270.1 GCA_017477005.1 Lachnospiraceae bacterium
ATGCTCCGGCCCTCCACCGCCACCTTGCGCCCGTAGCGATAGGCAGAATTGATGATCTGCTGCACCCGATCCACATTCGACGCAAAGGTTGCAATGATGATCCGGGTATCCTGATGCTCATAGAAAATCTGGTCAATTTTGCGGCCGACCGTCCGCTCCGATTCCGTGAAGCCATGCCGCTCCGCATTGGTCGATTCGCAGAGCAGCGCCAAAACGCCTCGTCTTCCAATTTCCGCGAAATGCTGCAGATCGATCGCATCTCCAAAGACCGGCGTATAATCCACCTTGAAATCCCCGGTGTGCACCACCGTCCCAGCCGGAGTGTGGATGGCAAAAGCCGCCGCGTCCTGAATCGAATGATTCGTCCGGATAAATTCAACACGGAAAGGATCCAGCGTGATCGACTGTCCATAGCGGACGACCTTCCGCCTCACCTGCGTCGAAAGATTGTGCTCTGCGAGCTTGTGTTCAATGATGCCGATCGTCAACATCGTAGCGTAGACCGGCACCTGTATCTCCCGCAGCACATAGGGCAGCGCTCCAATATGATCCTCATGTCCATGTGTAATAAAAATTCCCTTCACCTTGTCCTCGTTTTCCAACAGGTACGAGATGTCGGGGATCACCAAATCGATACCAAGCATATCGTCTTCCGGAAAGGACAAACCGCAGTCCACGACGATAATGGTATCCTGGTATTCCAAAGCTGTCATATTCATCCCGATCTGCTCCAAACCGCCGAGCGGGATGATTTTCAGCTTCCCTTTATTCTGTTGTCTTGCCAAATTCGCTATCCTCCTTGTAAAAAAACCTCAGGCACGCACAGCCCTTGGTCATAAAAATCAATTTATACTGACATCCTCTAAAAGCTCCTCAAATACCCCCGAAAGAACCGAGAGAAGCTGTTCATCCTCTACCTCTTCGTAGGTAAGTTCTGCGCCATCGTCTCCCTTTACGCAGAAAATAAACGCATTGGCTTCGTCCTCCTCCGGCTTCTTGTCAGACACCAAAAGATAACGCTCCCCGCCAAGCGTCGTTTGCTCCAAAACATAAAAGAATACCGGTTCCCCGGATTCCACATCCAAAAATTCTATCTGTTCCATTGATTGTCCAAAAAATCCTGCAGGATCACCACCGCGGATATCTCATCCACCATTTTTTCTCTTTGGGCGGCGGACACACCGGCGTTTTTCATATATTCATAAGCCTCGATCGTCGTCAGCCGCTCGTCCCAATAGACAACAGGCAGGTGCAGACGCACCTCCAGCCGCTGCCCGAACTCCCGGGTTTTCTCGCAGCGAAGCCCCTCTGTCCCGTCCTCCAAAAGCGGCAGACCCAGGACGATCCCGCCGATGCCCTCCAAAGCGCACAGTTCCTCAATCCGCGAAAGCGTACTCCGCAGCTTCGACGGCCTTTTCCGACAGATTGTCTCCACACCATGCGCCAAAAGACCTAAGGCGTCGCTTTTCGCAACGCCCACATGCCTGTCCCCGAAATCAATGCCTAAGAATGGTCCTTTCAGGCTCTCCATCCATTCGCCTGCACATAGGACATCAACAGCTCTTCCACGATCTCGTCCCGATCTACACGCACCATCAGACTTCTGGCGTTGTTGTGGCTCGTAATATAGGTCGGATCGCCCGACATAATATAGCCGACGATCTGATTGACCGGATTGTAGCCTTTTTCATTCAAGGCCGCAAAGACCTCGTTCAAAATCTCGTGCACGCCGATCTCGTTGTCCTTTTGCACCTTGAAGTATTGAGTGTTTGTCAAATCCTGCATAGGGATCCCCTTCCTGCTATTTTCACAATGATATAAATTACTCTACCACATCCCCTTCAAAATGTAAAGGTTTTGTAACATTTTTCTCTACTTCTCCACTTCCTGCATATACCGTTCTACGACGATGTGTCGGTCGAAATGCTTTTCCACAAACCGCCGCCCGGCAAGCCCCATCGCTGCCTTCGCTTCAAAGTCCAGGGCAAGGAACCGTTTCACCGCCAGAATCAACGCTCTTGCGTCCCGCTCCGGCACCAGGATCCCGGAAACGCCATCCCGCACCGCTTCCCGGCATCCGGTTCGATCTGTCGTAATCACCGGCCGCCCTA
>JAFUXY010000271.1 GCA_017477005.1 Lachnospiraceae bacterium
AGCGGCAGCTTCTCTCTGACCGGAGGAACGATTTCCAAAAACACCCATGGTGTCGCTTCCAACCAGAGCTGGTCTATGTCTGGCGGACAGATTCAGGGCAACACCGAGCACGGCGTATATCTCGACGGCGGTACATTCACGTTCTCCGGCGGCAATATTATGAACAACTATACCGTGTCCGGCGGCAGCGGCGCTGGTATCTATATGGGCGGCACCTCGGCGATGAACATCTCGGACGGAGCCAGCATTACCAACAATGGCTATGTGGAATCGGACAGCACCAATCCGCGTACCGAAAACGGTGCAGGCATCTACCTGTCCGGCGGCTCGATCAATATGACCGGCGGACAGATCAGCATGAACCGTTCCTCGAGCAATGGCGGCGGTGTCTATATCGCTTCCGGCAGTTTCTCGATGTCGGGCGGGCAGATCAATTCCAACCAGGCCACCACTTCCGGCGGCGGTGTCTACTTGGGCAGCGGCAGCCTCACGATGTCTGACGGACAGATCAACTCCAACCAGACGACGACTTCGGGCGGCGGCGTATATCTGTATTCTGGTAGCTTCACGATGTCCGGCGGACAGGTCAGCTCCAATCAAACGACGACAAAGGGCGCGGGTGTCTATCTATCGTCTTCCGGTTCGGGCAGTCCGTCTCTGACCATGACCGGCGGCAAGATTACCAGCAACTCTGTGACAGGAACCTCCAATTCCTATGCCGGAGGCGTCTACTACGGAAGCGGCACGATCTCCCTTTCCGGTTCGCCCCAGATCACAGACAACACCGTGGCCTCATCGTCTTCGAGCACCAAGAAGAGCAACCTGTATCTGCGCTCCTCCTCGACCCTGACCATTTCCGGATCCTTTAATGAGAGCGCAAGCATCGGCATCTATGGAAGCAGCTCCGGAGACTTTACCTCCGGCTATGGCACCAGGAACAGCAGCACGGCGCCAAGCAAGTATTTCTCCGTGGACAACAGCGACTCCTACAGTCTGTCCCTGAACTCGAACAGCGATGAAGCCAAGCTCTCTTCCAAGAGCTCGAGCAGCAGTTCATCCAGTTCCAGCTCCAGCAGCTCCTCCAAGAAAAAGAGTTCTTCTTCCTCTTCGAGCGACGATGACGACGATGATGACAGCAGCTCTTCCTCCTTCTCCAAGGGAGACATCAAGACCGGCGGAAGCAGCTCCTACAAGGCGGATTTTGAGAAACTGACAAGCACCACCGTGATGTACAGCCAGCCCGCTATAGCCAAGAAATCCACCCTGGCGACAGTACCCTCCACGGTGACGATCAAGAGCAAGACCTACCGCGTGACGGCAATTGAATCCGAAGCCTTTGCGGATTACAAGAAGCTGCAGTCCGTCGTGATCGGTCGATATGTCAAAAAGATCAAGCCACGGGCGTTCAAGGGGCAAAGAAGCTCACCAAGCTGACGATTTACTCAAATTATTTGAAGAAGAAGAAAATCAAAAAATGCTTGAAGGGTTCCAAGATCAAGACCATTTATGTACCGGCGGAGAAACTGAAGCAGTACCGGAATTTCTTCAAGAAAAAGAATGTGAAGAACAAGAAAAAGGTGCAGATCCTGCCGATGAGTACCTCGAGCAGTTCCAGTAGTTCTTCCTCCAGCAGCACCTCGAGCTCGAGCAGTTCCACAAGCTCCAGCTCTAGTAGCTCCGGCACCACCGGGACGACCACCTCAAGTTCCAGCCGTTAAGAGAAAAAAATCTCAAATCAGATACAAAGCAATGCCGGGACGGGCGAGAATGCTTTTCGCATCGTTTCCCGGCATTTTCATTTTTGACAGGAGGCTCATTTTGGAAAAGAAACCATTTTTAAGCAAGGAACAGGCCGAAAAAATCATCCAGTCCTACCCTACCCCGTTTCACATCTACGACGAAGCAGGCATCCGCCAAAACGCCCAGGCCGTCAAGGAGGCCTTCTCATGGAATCCGGGCTTCAAGGAATACTTTGCCGTCAAAGCCACACCCAATCCGTTTTTGATGAAGCTGTTCATGGATTATGGATTCGGCTTCGACTGCTCTTCTCTGACCGAATTGATGCTCTCTGAGGCCGTCGGCGCCACCGGGGACGACATCATGTTTTCTTCGAACGATACGCCGCCGGAGGAATTTCAAAAAGCCTACGAGCTCGGCGCAATCATCAACCTCGACGATATTACCCATATCGACGCCTTGGAAAAGGCCATCGGCACCATTCCGGAAACCATTTGCTGCCGCTACAATCCAGGCGGGATCTACGAAATTTCCAATGGGATCATGGACAATCCGGGCGACGCAAAATACGGAATGACCAAGGTGCAGATCCTCGAAGCCTACAAAATCCTCAAGGATAAGGGTGCGAAGCATTTCGGTATCCATTCCTTCCTGGTCAGCAACACTGTGACCAACGATTATTACCCTGCGCTCGCCCGCACGCTGTTTTCACTGGTAGTGGAAATTCAAAAAGAGGTCGGCATCACCTTCGACTTTGTCAATCTTTCCGGCGGCGTTGGCGTTCCCTATGCGCCTTCGCAGAAACCAAACGACATATTCCAGATCGCCGAGGGCGTGCGGCAGGCCTACGAAGAAATCCTGGTCCCGGCCAATATGGGAAATATCGCCATCTACGCAGAAATGGGACGGTATATGATGGCTCCCTATGGCGCGCTGATTACCACGGCCATTCATGAAAAGCATATTTACAAAGAATACATCGGCGTGGATGCCTG
>JAFUXY010000272.1 GCA_017477005.1 Lachnospiraceae bacterium
CATGACAATCTCCGACAGGTCGCCCCGGCCGATCACTCCCATCGCCGCCAAAATCGACACCGCCACCGGCAGATCAAACCCGCTCCCGCTCTTTCGGATATTGGCCGGAGAGAGGTTCACCGTAATCCGTTTGACCGGCAGATGATAACCGCAGTTTCCCATCGCCGTGCGCACCCGCTCCCTCGCCTCCTTGACCTCCGCTCCCAGAAAGCCCACCATTTCAAATACCGGCAGACCCGAAGACACATCTGTTTCGGCACGCACCAAAAGGCTGTTGATCCCTATTACAATGGCACAAGATACAACACTATACATGGTAATTTCTCCTTTAATGACAATTCAACGCAGACTTCCTCCTAAACTTTCATTTAAGAAAATGCTGATTCCTTTGATTTTGCTTGTAAAATATTGTTTGGGAATAAAAAGAAACTCGCCACGAAAAGCACGCAGCAGCGGCTCTTCGGCGAACCTGTGATGTGAAAAAAATCCGCACGGAAAAGAATATTCCGTACGGATTATATTACTATATCTGAAACGCTATTGCAAGAGGCAAGCCTTATTTTTCTTCCGCCGCCGTCGCTGCGTGTGCCTTCTCCTCAAGCAGCTTCTCTGCGCTCACGATCTTCACGCAAAGAGAAAACAGCTCTGCCGCCACCTTCAAATCCTCCAACGGCGGATAGGTCGGCGCGATCCGGATATCTCTGTCATGAGGATCCTTGTGATAGGGCCAGGTGGAGCCAGCCTCGGTCATCGTGACCCCCGCCTTTTTCGCCCGTTTGATGATCTTTTTGGCGCAGCCATCCAATGCGAAAAAGGTAATAAAATACCCACCATTCGGCTTTGTCCAAGTTCCAACGTCGAGCCCCGACAAATTTCGCTCCAAAGCGTCCTGAACGGCCTGGAATTTGGGACGCAGAATATCCGCATGCTTTTTCATATGCAGCACCATCCCATGGATATCTCCAAAAAACCGAACATGCCGCAGCTGATTCACCTTGTCATGACCGATGGTCTGCTGTGAAAGCTGCCGCTTGATATCTACCAAATTGTTCTGCGAGGTCGCCAACGCCGCAATGCCGCTGCCCGGAAACGTGATCTTCGAGGTCGAGGCAAATTTATACACCATATCCGGATTTCCTGCTCTCTTGCATTCGGCCAAAATTTCCGGAATATAATCCTGATGCTCGTCGTACAAATGGTGGATGCCGTACGCATTGTCCCAAAAGATGCGGAAGTCTTTGGCCGCGGGATGGAGCCTTGCAAAACGACGCACCGTATGCTCAGAATAGGTAGCGCCGGACGGGTTGGCGTACTTGGGCACGCACCAGATCCCCTTGATCAGTTCATCCTCGGACACCAGCTTCTCCACCATATCCATATCCGGTCCCTCTTCATTCATCGGAACCGGGATCATCTCTATGCCAAAATACTCGGTCATCGAGAAATGGCGGTCGTACCCGGGCACAGGACACAGGAATTTGACCTTTTCAAGCTTGCACCACGGCGTGTTGTCCATGACGCCGGACAGCATGGCTCTCGCCAGTGTGTCGTACATGACATTCAAGGAAGAATTTCCATAAATGATAATATTGTCCGGGTGATTTTCCATCATATCCCCGATCAATTCCTTCGCCTCTTCGATGCCGCTCAGCACCCCATAATTCCGGCAGTCGGTGCCGTCGTCGCAGGTCAGATCGACATGGGAATTCAGTACATCCATCATCCCCATAGACAGATCCAACTGCTCCGTACAGGGCTTTCCACGGCTCATATCCAGCTTCAGATCCATTTTCTGAAACCGCCGATATTCCTTCTCCAGCTCTTCCAATTCCTTTTTCAGTTCCTCTACAGACATATCTGCATATCGTTCCATCCCCTGCCTCCTATCTTGGTTCTACTTTTTTGTTCAATTGTTTATCTTAGTTTTAATAATTCTAGTTGAAACACAAATCTTTCCTGCGATCTCGTAACCCATAATGCATTTATTCTTGTTTTAATATCTTTTCAAGCACGGTATCATGTGCTGCATTCTCAAATGCATCCTCCAGCGGCTCCAAGGTTGCCTTCCCATATTTCCGCTCCAAAGCGGTCTGCAAAACCATATCGCAAAAGGCCGGATTCTTGGGCAAAATCGGACCGTGGCTGTAGGAGCCAAACACATTTTTGTAGCGCACGCCCTCCGTTTTGTCCTCCCCATTGTTTCCAAAGCCCTTCAACACCGTACCGAGCGGGGAAACGCCCTTTCCGAGATAGGTTTTCCCGCTGTGATTTTCGAAGCCTACCACAGTCGAACCGCCCGATTCCTCTCCGAGCTGGAATGCGTAATTGTCGATCATTCGGGTCTTTGAGCCCACCGTGTAAAAATCCACGGCACCCAAAAACTCACAGGTATTACCGTCATAGGTCTTGTAATAATGCCCCATCATCTGGTAGCCGCCGCAGATACACAAAAAGGTTTTCCCGTCCTCTACCGCGCTTTTGAGTTCCTGTCCTTTCCCGGAATTGAGGTCAGAAAGCAGCACCTCCTGTTCGAAATCCTGTCCCCCGCCAATGAAAAAACAGTCGAATTTCGACAGATCTTCTGTATCGCCTATGCCGAGCTTCGTCACCTCGCACTCAATCCCTCTCCAATTCAGCCGTTTTTCCATACAGATAATATTGCCCCGGTCTCCATACAGATTCAGAACCTCCGGGTACAAATGGCAGATTGAAAGCTTCATGTATTATCCCTCCCAGAAACCGCTTTTTCCAGCCGCCTCTCCGACTACTTCTCGCAGCGCCAGCATCGATGTGTAATTGGGCATTGCGAAAATCGGCAGCTTCTTCCCCTGCAGCGCCGCCAACAGGGAATGATAATCGGTGATCAATGTAATCTTTTCCTCCTCCACGCCCGCGTATTTGAGGCGTACCGAAAGATCCGCCGCCCGATCCCCGCACACATAAATCTTCTTCAGATGGGGGTCTTCCGCAAACAATTCATGATCCGCGTCCCAAATCCAGGAAATATC
>JAFUXY010000273.1 GCA_017477005.1 Lachnospiraceae bacterium
TGGACACACCAAACAGGCAGGTCAAGGATTACTATAAAGCATACGGTATTGAGATTCCGGATGTCATCGATATGATGGAGTACACCGCAAGTATCTATGGTGAATAGTGTAGTGTCACTTTCAGCAAAATCTTAGGTTTAATTTGGACTTTGGACTCAGAAGGTACAGTCACAATTAGTGGCACAGGTGAGATGAAAAACTATACAGGAGATATTAAAAATTCTTCCGAAAATGACGCCTATATTTCAAAAGAAGTTAGAGAGCATTGTAAGAAGTTAGTGATTAACCAGGGCGTAACATCCGTTGGAAGTACGGTATTCTATGGATGTGAAAAGCTTACGAAGGTGGAGTTTCCTGATAGTATTACTAGCATTGGGAAGGGGGCGTTTTACAATAGTGGACTTACAAACGTTTTAATACCTAAGAATGTTGTAAATATCGGTGAAAGTGCGTTTAGACACTGCGAGGCTTTATCTAGCGCAGAGATTTCTGCAGTTTCTATCGGTGAATACGCATTCGCAAATTGTGATAATCTTGAGGAAATAACATTTTCTGATAGTGTTTCATCTGTGGATTCGAGTGCCTTTTTTGATTGTAAAGGACTTAAGAATGTGACAATTCCTAGCAATATAAAGTCTATTGGGGAGTTTATGTTTTTTAGGTGTACTAATTTGAAACAGGTAATAATCAACGATGGTGTAAAGACAATTGGACATTCTGCGTTTGCTAATACTGGGCTGACTGATGTGATAATCCCTAAAAGTGTTGATAAAGTCGGTGACGATGCTTTTAGAGATTGCTTGGACTTGAAGAGTGCATCAATTTCTGCAGCGACAATTGATGATTACGCATTTAGACGCTGTAAAAATTTAAGCAACCTATTATTATCTAATAATGTTCAGTCCATTGGTTCTAATGTATTTGCAGATTGTACAAGTTTGACAGATGTAACGATTCCGGGTAGCCTGACAATTTCAGAGGGATGGGTGTTTCGTAATTGCACTAGTTTAAAGACTGTGAAGTTATGTGACGGAGTTAAAGTGATTGGACCACAGTTTTTTTATGGTGCAAGTTTGTCGAGCATCGAAATACCCAAAAGTGTTACAATAATGATGGGAGCATTTCAGGGTTGTACATTAAGGGATGTTTATTATGATGGGTCAGAAAAGGATTGGAACAAGATTAGCAAAAGAGAAAATGAAAGCCTTGAAAATGCTGTAATTCATTTCCGGGAAAAGGACACATCTGTATCAGGAACTGATGAGTCTGGTGTAAAGGTACAAGGAGTTACGCTGAGCAAAAATACATTAATTCTTGAATTGGAGCAAACGACTACCTTGTCTGCTATAGTAAGTCCTTCTGATGCGACAAACAAAGCTGTTACTTGGAAGAGCAGTAAAGCCTCGGTGGCCAGTGTATCGGCGAAGGGCATAGTCAAAGGAAATAAAGTCGGAACTGCGACCATCACTGTGACCACTAAAGATGGGGGAAAAAAGGCGACTTGCAAGGTGACTGTAAAGCCAGTTTCTGTGAAGAGTGTAAAGCTAAACAAGAAAACGGCTACCATCAAAAAGGGGAAGACGGTCACGTTAAAAGCTACCATCAGCCCATCGAACGCAACAAACAAAGCAGTCGCTTGGAAAAGCAGTAACAAGAAAATCGCCGCAGTCAATTCATCTGGAAAGGTAAAGGGCATCAAAAAAGGAACGGCAACCATCACGGTTACCACAAAAGATGGAAAGAAGACAGCAAAATGCAAGGTAACGGTGAAATGATACAGGCTATAATGATGTTAGATGAAATTAACAAGTAAACTGCACTGAAAGAAGTAGAGCTTGTAGTGGAGTGCAATAGATTATAGTGGGTATTATTTTGTGAAGAAAAATGCAAAAAGAAGGTTTAGTAGCAAAGAACGCTGAGTAGTAGGTGATCTTTGCTACTAAAATACCTTCGATATTGAAATATTCTGATAGAGAAAAATTTGCAAGTATGACGAAACTTAATAATTGATAGTTATAGGTAGAGGGAGTAATAATGAAAAGAAGGAAAGATGCATGGAAAATGATTACTCGCAGATGGTTGGCAAGAATTCTTGCTGTTTTAATGATATGTTCAGTCATACCATTAGACAAGGTACGTGTTTACGCAGAGGAAATACCTGTTGCTCAGGAAAGTACTGATGTAAATAGACGAGATTTTGATGATGAAGAATTTGAAACCGAGGACTCTAGTGAAGACGTTGACGAATCACAAAATGACGACCTGGAAGAACAGCAGACCGATCCCGAGGAAGAGAATGTTGAAGGTTATTCATCTGAGAATAGCGTTGAAGAAACCACGTCAGAAAATGAGGAATTAGAATCGATTCCGGACGAAAATATCACGAATGATAAGGAGGAAGAAGCAGAGAAAAATATTGAGTCAGATAATATAGTTGAATCTGGAGAAAAAGAAGAAACATCTGATGAAGAAGAAGTTCAAAGCGAGATTCCAATTTTAAAGTCAAGCAGTGAGGTTCAGCTGGAAGAAGATGAGACACTGGAAACCGAGGATGATATGTCGCTGGAGTCCGCAGATTTGCTCAACGACGAAGGATACACAGTTATTTTGAACGCAAATGGGGGGATATTTTCAAATGGAAATGACACCCTTACATTGAAATCAGAATATGATGGTTATTTCTATTTTTCTAGTTACTACACGCCAAGCGATGCTGGGAAAGAATTCTTAGGATGGAGCGATACGTCTGACTCATCTTCGATTATATATAATGAATACGATGAATATTATTTGTCGGAGAACATTGCCCTTTATGCAATATGGAGACAGAACTACACGGTGACACTAGATGCTAACGGAGGTGTATTCTCAAATCAAAAAGGGATAGTAAATTGGAGTATGTCTGGAGAAAATATTATATTAGAGCTTGATCAATATATACCGACGAGTGACGATTACACATTCATCGGATGGAGTGAACACTCTACGGCTAGTGAAGTTATTTATGAGAAAGATAGTACTGTAGAGCCGTCTAAAGATATGACGTTGTATGCGATATGGAAAAAGAACATTATGATTACATTAGATGCGAAAGGAGGAAAGATAGGTAGTGTTGAGAAAAAGATTGTTTCAATCAGCATTGGTTCACCTTCCGAGCAAGAAATTAAGTTAGGTGATTATAAACCGGTTCGGTCTGGATACCATTTACAGGGATGGGCATTAAGTGCAGGTGGAGTGGCTGAACATTCACCTGAAAATCATGTAAAAGTTACTGAGGACATAACACTATATGCAGTATGGATAAAAAATTTTACGGTTACGTTAGATGGAAACGGAGGCCTATTTGGAAAGAATAAGATATGTAATATTAAATTTGATGCTTTGACTTATACGCCAGCAACGGCAAATTCATACTGGACCTATGGAGGCGTACAGAACCATTCGATTAGCTTGGGAAAGTATACCCCAACTCGCAAAAACTATCGCATAGCTGGGTGGTCTACAACGAAATCAGGTAAAATTGAATATAACGTAAATTATTATATGCCTGTAACAAAAGATGTAACCCTATATGCAGTATGGGCAAAGGACATTACACTAACTTTGAAGTCAAATGGCGGACTATTCCCCAAGGAAACACGCAGTAATGGTGTGACAACTCTTTCATCTGATCGTAAAACCGTAATTATCAAAGTGGCCCAAGGTACAGAAGTGTATTTGTATTGGGATTCAAAACCGACCAAAGCAAATTCGGCTTTAAGAGGATGGTCGTCTGATAAAAATGCGGCGGAGATAGATGATGGTAGTTCGGAGACATTGAATGTCAAAGCGATATCTAACAAGACATATTATGCTGTTTGGACGACATCTTGTAAAGTGACCTTGAAAGCTACTGGCAATTTAAGATTTCAATCCGAGGGAAAATATGTTTCAATCTTAAAGGTAGATGTTCCGAAAGGATCTACACTTTATACCTATCAACCTCAGATTTATGTAGCATTGAAGTCTGGGAACAAGACAAATTATAAGACCATTTATGAAGCTTATGGCACAAATGGGAAAGGGTCAGATAGTATCAAGTGGGGGAATTCAGCTACTACTAAACCAAAGAATGCCTTTTTTGGTAGTAATTACAAGGTTACGAAAGATATAACTCTCTATGCAATTAATTCTTTTACCGTCAAGATTAAGTGGGACGCTAATGGCGGAAAGATTGACGGGAAGAAGAGTGTGACAAAAACGAAGGCATATGCGGCTGATGTCTATAGCTTTGGTGTACCGGTATATGCAGGTAGAGCGTTCTTAGGATGGAGTACCACGAAGAAAGCGTCAGGAATTATAGATTTCAATAATCCAGTATATGCTCTAAAAAATACTACCTACTACTCTATTTGGGAAAAAGCATATAAGATTTCAATCAAAGGAAACGGAGGACTGTTCACTTATAGTAGAGAGGGAACAATTTCCAAAGATAAGAAGACACTTACTGTTTACTTAAATAAAGGTAAGAGTTTAGATTCCATTTCTTTCACTTGTATGAAAGGCGGAACTAAACGTTTGAATTCATACTCCACCACATCTGATGGGAAAAATGTAATTAAACCATATCAGTACTATCCAACTAGTTCAATGACACTATACATGACATCCAGTGTCAATGAAGGTAAAAAGGTTTCAATTACATATAAAGCAAATGGGGGAAAGTTTTATGATGGTGGTACTACCGTGACTGAAAGTGTTTTGAAAGGTAGAGGTATCTATCATAGTGCGATTAGAGATGGATATGCGTTTACGGGATGGTTTACAAAATCTAAGGGAGGAACTGAAGTAATTTTAGCAACAAAAAAAATGACAGTCTATGCACATTGGAAAAAACAGTATAAAGTTATATGGAAAGCTAATGGAGGAAGCCTCTCAAAAGAATGGAATAACGAAAGTGAGACTAGTGAATTCGATAAAAATGAAATCATTGGAATTCGATACTCAAATAAGGTAGCATATTCACCAGCAAACGATAAAGGCTTTATTGGATGGAGCACATCAAGGGCCGGGAAAGTGATCAACCTTAATTCCTTTAAGGTTAAGACAGATATGTCATTATATGCTGTTTGGGGAACAGGGGACGATATTGCTGATGGGCGTATAGAGATATCAAATAAAAGATATGTTTATAAGGGGAAACCCATAAAACCGAAAGTGACTATTTACGACAGAAATGGAAGTAAAGTTTCGAGCAGCCAATATACCATTCAGTTTGATGGAAATGACAGTCCCGGAACTGCTTATATAATTGTACATGGAAGGGGCAAGAAAAGTGGAATTCTTCGAACGAAATTCAATATTTATTATGATGAAAGATCGGATGTTAAATCTGCCAAAGTAACTGGAAAAAATGTAAAGGTATTCTACAGCAAGGCAAAATGGTCTAGTCACTATAGAGTTTATGCTGTGAATAAGAAAACTGGAGATTACAGAAGCGCTTTTTCAAAGACAACCAATACAACAATAACGAAATTGACAAAAGGAACATATGATGTATATGTTTTACCAGTAGCTAATGACGTACATGAGACTGACGGCGGACCTGGAAAGATGAGTACAATTACGATAAAGTAGTGTTTTTTCGATGCGGCGTGGTGATCTATGATAGAATACCACGCCGTTTCGTCGATAATAGGATCAAAGGGCTTTGTATTCAGATTATTAATGCAAACTTAGGTAGAGTATGGTATTATACGTAAAAACTAACTACACCTACGGACTGGATACTATTCCTACGGCAGTGGGACTTGGAAGGGGAGGAACGTATGCAAAAGAAGATTAAGAGAACGTTGGCATTGGGATTGGCTATGGTCGTGATGTTTGTAGGAGTGTTTGGAGTTAATGATCCAAAGGTTGTGTTTGCCTTGGAGGAAGATGAGGGCATTCAAGAGGATATCTTTTCCGATGGGATAGAGCATTCAACGGAAGATGTATCAGCCGAGTATGATGATTATTCCCAAAATGAAGAACTGTCCGAGTTTGAGAAGGATGCAGGTGATGTGGAAGAGAGTACAGATGCTTTCGAAGATTCAGGGACAATTGAAAGAGATAGTGTTGAAGAGAAAACGGTAGATAAATTTCAAGAAGAGTCAACAGAAGTTATTAATGGGACAAAAGGAGTTATAGAATCTGATGAAGATATATTTGACATAGAAAATGACGAGATATTCTCCGACAATATATCGGATACTACAACAGAAAAAGAGGCTACGTTTGATTTGGAAGAAGTCTTAACAGAGGAATCATTGGATACACCCGAAGGCGAAATTGTTGAAAATCAGACTCTAAATGCACAGTGGGAGGATTCAATAGAAGAAAATACATCAGGTGAAGAAAATAATAATGCTTCCATTCAGGATGATTTTGAATATGAAATATATAATGGTAAGGCCAATATAGTAAAATATAATGGAAATGATAAGGAGGTTATAGTACCAGCACATATTTTAGTAAACGGCATAAGCTATCCAGTAGAAAAAATAGGGTGTTTTAGCTCATCTATTCCAGTTATTGGGGGAATGGGAAGTTGCTTTGACAACAAGGTATCTAAGGTTGTCATTTCAAAAGGCATAAAATCAATAGGGATAAATACATTTTGTGGGTGCAGTGGTCTTTTAAGCGTTGAAATACCTGATAGTGTTACAGAAATAGGAGATTATGCTTTTTTTAACTGTAGAAATATTACAAACATAAGACTTCCCAATAGTGTTGTCAAAATAGGGGCGGAAGCTTTTAGTGGGTGTAAAGCTTTATTAAGCATAGAAATACCTTATGGAGTGAATGCCTTAGGTTCCTACGTTTTTAATAATTGTACTGGGCTAAAAGAAGTGATAATACCTGATAGCGTGAATAAAATTGGTTACTGCTCATTTCAGGGATGCAGTGGATTGACAAGTATATATTTGCCAAATTCTATTGTGAGCATAGATGAATACGCCTTTGATGGGTGTAGCGGTTTATTAAGTGTGAATATACCCAAAAACGTAAATAGCTTAAGTGGGGATGTATTTAGAGGATGTGCGGGATTGATAAGTATGGAAATTCCAGATGGTGTTGTAAGCATTGGAGATTATGCTTTTTCTGAATGTAAAGGATTGGAAAGTGTTAAATTGCCTAAAAGTGTAACATATATTGGACTAAACGCATTTGCAGATTGTAATAACTTAAAATCCATATATTATGCTGGTTCAGAAGAACAATGGAACGCTATTGAGAATAGAGATATTAAATTAGATTATGTAAAAATATACTATAAAGTAGAGCGTCCATCGGATTCAAATTTTAACATTACATTAGACCATGTGAGATATGAACAAACGGAAGCCCGTTCTATGACTGGGATGATAAATGCATGGAGAACTGGTGAAACATGGTATTGGAATAAGGATGATATATCAAAGACAGAGTTTGGTAAAGGAGAGCTTTCTCCTTTGATTTATGATTATGGATTAGAAAAGATTGCTATGAAGAGAGCAGCGGAGGTAGCAGTTTCATTTTCGCATACAAGACCTGATGGTAGAGATTGCTTTAGCGCTTATGAAGAATGTGTTCCAGGTATTTCGTACAGTCAAGTTGCTGAAAACATAGCGATAGGGCAGAAAAACGCAGAAAATGTATTTATGTCATGGCGAGAAGATAATGATTCATATGAAGGGCAAGGACATCGGAGAAATATGCTGCAAGCCCGAATGAATAGGGTTGGAATTGGACATTGTTTAATCAATGGAACGCATATATGGGTACAGAATTTTTCAGACACTCTTACAAATGTTACGGATGCAGAATCATACGACAACGAAACGAAAGTTGACATAAGCATTACAGATGATGCATTGAATTCGAAAGACCTTAGAGCTTTTAGAAATAATACAGAATCTTGTGTAGTTGATGATACGATTAAGGGAATTGAAGATCCGGGAATTTGGCTGAGCACTAAGGAAACGTTTACAGTAGGGGATGACGGAGGAGGTGTAGCAATTCAAAAAGAACCTATAACATACAGATCAAGTGATCCCAAAACCGTTGAAGTGATGTCAGATGGCACTATGAAAGCTCTTTCGAAAGGGATGGCCACGGTTGAAGCGTCTGTAATATTCAGGGGATTTGTATTGACCGACACTGTGGATATTTCTGTAAGAGGGAAAACCCAAAAAATTAGCGGCACATTAAAATATGAAAAAAATTTGCGAGATGAACCATTTATATTAGATTTAAAAGCCAGTACAAGATTGTCGTATATAAGTGATAATCCTGCCATTGCAGAAATCTCTCCTGAAGGAATGGTGACTTTGAAAGGAGCGGGGAAAGCAACTATTACAGCGATAGCGGATGCATCTGATTTATTCGAGTCAGCAGAAGAAACCGTTACTATTATTGTGAAGGAAAACAATGTTTCAAAACCAGAAGAAAACTCAGGAAGTAAGGACGAGGAAAGTGAGCAGGGAGTTTTCAAAGCATCAGTAAAAACTAATACAATTTTTATCGGAGAAAAAACAAGTATAGATTATTCGAAATTAAAAGAAGGATGGAGAACAAGATGTCATTCGAGCAACTATCTTGTGGCATATGTTAGCGATAGCGGCGAGATTATTGGAAAATCAAAGGGGACGGCGATTATCTCTATATATGCACAAGATATACTTGAAGGCGGAAGATCAGATACCATATCGTTTAAAATAACAATAAAAGAACTAATAGAACAAAAAATCACCAAAGCAATTTCAAAAACAAATACTCTCGTTTCAGGACAGAACACGTCTATCAATATTATGGGTACTAATTTGAAAGGGAAGAAGGTTTTTTCGTCAAGTAATACGAAAGTAGCAACAGTAAATGCTAATGGTATAATAAAAGCTAAGATGCCGGGAAAAGTAACAATTTCAGTGTATGTACGGGGAACGGGACATTATTGTGAATCCGACGTTGTAAAGTTTTTAGTTACAGTTAAGCCTATTTCGGTAAAATCTGTGAAATTGAACAAGAAATCCATAACTGTCAAGAAGGGCAAAAAACTGACGTTGAAAGCTACCATCAGCCCTTCAAATGCCACGAATAAAAGCGTGACGTGGAAAAGCAGTAACAAGAAAATAGCCACAGTATCGAGTAAGGGTGTAGTGAAGGGCGTAAAGAAGGGTAAAGCAACTATTACCGTAACAACGAAAGATGGTAAGAAAACGGCAAGCTGCAAGGTTACAGTAAAGTAGGTATAGAGAGGAGGAAAGGTATAGTTTAAAGAAAATAACCGAGTTGGATCTTTCATATTTTGATACATCTAAAGTAACGAGTATGAATAGGATGTTTTTGGGATGTTATGCTCTGACAAGTTTGGATATTAGGAATTTTAATACTTCAAATGTAACAGATATGTCTTGGATGTTTAGTACTTGTCGGGCATTGATCAATTTAGATGTGTCAAATTTCAATACGTCTAAGGTGACAGAAATGCGTAATATGTTTACGGATTGTTATTCGCTAACAGAGTTGGATCTTAGTTCTTTCGATACAAGTAATATTTCGAATATGAACGAGATGTTTATGAGATGTAAAGGATTAGTTACTTTAGACATAAGCAGTTTTTCCAATTCCAAATTGAATTATCTGTTTAATATGTTCCTTGACTGTGAGAACCTAACCACCATTTACGCCTCTGAAAAATGGAGCTCGAGAAGAGGGGGAACAGGCACAAAAGTGTTTGAGAATTGCTTAAAGATTGTAGGTGGAAATGGAACCGCATATTCTAATGATCATATTGATAGGACATATGCCCGGATAGATACCGCTGAGAGGCCATGGTACATTACATGCAAAATCATAGAACCGAATATTGAGACATATACGGTCACGTTCAATCCGAACGGAGGTACAGTCAGCCCAACCAGCAAGACCGTGACAAATGGAAAAGCATATGGTGAACTACCAATAGCCGAGAGGGAAGGATATAATTTTGAAGGTTGGTATACCGCATCAGATGGTGGAACTAGAATAACTGCCGAAACGGTGGCAGAATTGACGGCGGATCAGACGTTGTATGCACATTGGAAAAAGGCTTCAGGATCATACACCGTAACTTATGATGTCAATGGTGCCTCAGATACAGTTCCGTCACAGACAAAAGAGGAGACTGTGCCGCTAACTTTAACCAAATATAAACCTACCTGGAAAATTACTATTTATTACGATGCAAATGGAGGAACAGTATCTTCGACAAAAAAGGTTTTGAGTTTTACATTCAAAAGTTGGAACACTAAGAGAGACGGTAGCGGAACCACTTATTGGTCTGGAGCTACCTATAATGAAGACGAGGATGTCACGCTTTATGCACAATGGACAGATATGAATGTGGGATATTTGTCAGTACCTAAGCGCACTGGGTATGGTTTCAGGGGATGGTACACAGCTGCTATAGGTGGAGAAAGGATTGCGGAAACTTCGGTTATTACTAAGGACACGAATCTTTATGCCCATTGGATCGACAACAGTAATATTTATAATATGGGTGAAGAGACTTATTCATTTGATAACTACTCCGATTCAGATTCAGATGGTCACTGTTTCGGTATGTCAATAACAAGTGCAGGCTATTATAATGGTCGCTTGGACATTGCTACGATTGGAGGTAATAAAGACACTGCATTATACAGCTTTAAGGATACCCCGATAGTTACGGAGCCTATTTGTTATTACCAGAAGAGACAGGGGAGTTATTCCTCAAAGTCAACGGTTGCAGGTGGATCCTATTATTTGAAGAGTAAGTTCGACATATCTTCCGATTGGAAAGAGGTCGTGGATTATGTGAAGGAACACACATACGATGACGCAGGATTATTCCAAGTGTCAATGTATCAAAAGAATAAGGGCGGGCATGCAGTTAATTTCTTGCGTTATGAGAAAGCAGGGAGCCAAGATCGGATTTACCTCTACGATAATAATTACCCAGAGTATGAAACATTTATTTATCAAGATGCATACGGAAGGGTGATGCAACAGCCATATCAGACTTTCGTTGGACCTATAGATTGTGTTGCTCTGCGCGACACCAGATTATATTTTGATGTTGTAAAAGGATTTAACAATACACGAGTTTTGTATATGGCTAAGGATTCGGCTTTCGTACAGGGATATACGTGTACCTATATGGACGGGGTTGTGCCTGATGGGGAATACGTCATGTATGAGATTCCCACGGATGAAGAGAACGTGACAATCATTCCAAACAAGGACAACGCGCAATTCATTTATATGGACAAGGTATATACTTTTGGAAAAATTACAGACGAGACTTGCGGAACACTGAAGCTATCAACTTCAGAAGAAGATACAGTGGGGGCAGATGTTGTTTTCGAAATACAAGAAGACGGCCTAAAAAATGCACCAAACACTTATAAAGTCACGTATAAGTTAGATGGTGGAAAAGTATCCGAAAATCCATCGAGCTACAAAGCTGAGGACTTGCCCATTACCCTGAAGAACCCCACGAAGGATGGATATACCTTCGAGGGTTGGACTGGAAGCAACGGGCAGCTGCCACAGACGAATGTGACAATTGAAAAAGGAATGACGGGGAATCTGTCTTATAAGGCAAACTGGGAGAAGCAGGGAAGTTCCGAAACCAAGGAATATTACACCCTAACATCGTCCGCAGAAACCGGCGGCACGATAAAGCCATCCGGAGAAAAGAAAATCGTGAAGGAAGGCACTCAATCCTACCGAATTAAGGCAAACGATGGTTACAAGATAAGCGATGTCCTGGTTGACGGCAAGAGTGTCGGTGCAGTTGGGATGTACACTTTCTCTGAAATCGACAAGGACCATTCCATCGTGGCCAGGTTTGCAAATACGTCTGCCATTTCGGTAGATAAAGTAACCCTATCGATGAATAATGCGTTCATCAACATTGGACATACGATGAGGATTAAAGCATCTGTGTCACCTGAAAATGCTTCGAATAAAAATGTCACCTGGAAAAGCAGTGATAGCAAGATCGCCACAGTAAGTTCCTCCGGCGTGGTTAAGGGCATAAAGAAGGGAACTGCCACGATCACAGCGATGACAGTAGATGGAGGAAAGACAGCGACGTGTACAATCACGGTAAAACCGATTTCCGTTAAGAACATTAAGCTAGACAAAGACACCGCGAAAGTGGTGAAAGGCAAGACGGTCGGTTTGAAAGCGACGATATCTCCATCAAATGCGGATAATAAGTCAGTGAGTTGGAGTTCCAGTAATAAAAAAATCGCAACAGTCACATCGGCTGGAGTTGTAAAGGGTTTGAAAGCTGGAACGACAACGATAACCGTTACCACGAAGGATGGAAACAAAAAAGCAACCTGCAAAGTCACGGTCACTAATCCGGTAGTCAAAGTAAAGTCTGTCAAGCTAAACAAAAAATCGGCAAGTGTCAAAAAGGGCAAGAAACTGACGCTGAAAGCCGCGATCAACCCGTCGAACGCCACCAATAAAGCTGTTTCGTGGGAAAGTTCCAACAAGAAAATCGCCGTCGTGTCGAGCAAGGGAGTCGTCAAAGGGGTCAAGATAGGCAAAGCCACGATCACAGTTACGACCAAGGATGGCAAGAAAACGGAGAGCTGCAAAGTCACCGTCAAATGAGGCCGTGGATTAGATGATACAACAAGGGATAAATGGTTGAGGCAGCGATAGTATGGCGAGTTAGAGGAAAATGAGAATGAAGAGATTTACGCACAGAGCATTAGCGGTTCTAACGATAGGGGCAGTATTTTTCAGTAATGCAATACCAGTAACCGCATCAGAAGTACAGGAATTAGTGGTCGAAGAAGCTCCAGACATAGATTTACTCGAGATCGAAGAGGATGATTTAGAGGACATTTCAGATTCGGATGATTCGAATTTGGACATTCCAGATCAGGCCATCACAGAATGGGATATTGAGAGTCAGGATATAACGGATCAAGAGATTCTAGAGCAGGATGCCCTCAAAGCGGAAACCGAAGAAACAATCTCCTCTGAATCTGAAGAAATCACTATCGAAGAAGAATCTATCGAGGATTTGGAGGAAACGGAGGCAGAATCGTCAAGTACCCTGATCGAAGAAATCCGAGCAGAGGAAATCCCAGATACGGCGTTGGCGGTGGCAGAGACCGATATTACTCGCCTGCATATTGACGATATGCAGAAATCTGTAACTGGGAGTGGGGTAAATGTGGCGGTTATTGATTATTATTTTCCATATGACGCATTTCTGGACAAAAAGGTAAAAGGTGTTTATGACACGAAGACCGAGTCGGAAAACATTGATGATTTCTGGCAGGAGAACGCCGAATCCAGCCACGGGAATAATTGTGCGAAGATACTTCTCTCTGTCGCTCCCGATGTAAATTTGTACCTGATCCGTCCGGCGACCAATGAGGGGCATTTATCAGCCCTGCAATACGCCTATTCCCACAACTGCCGAATCATCAGCTATAGTATTTGGTGGATGGAAACCGATTTTTCGAGCAGCTTGATGGCCGATATCGTTTCGGAAATGCATGACCTTTATAGCAGGTCAAGCAACAGTGCGCTCATTTTTTCGTCAGGCGGCAACTAGGGGAAAAACGAGCTGCATTACCCATCTTGCAATGACGATGTAGTGGGGGTTAGCGCCGCAAAATATAACGCCACCTCAAAGATCTACGAGCCGAATGCAAAAAATACCTACAACAGCCAGATCGAGCTTTGCTCGCCGGGTTCTACAACGAGTGCAGCAACTCCGTTTGCGGCAGGATGCGCCGCCCTTCTGATGGAAGCAAAGCCTGGGATGACGGCGGCACAATGCCGGAAGTTATTGGATGATACGGCGTTGGACGTTGGAAATGCAGGGAAAGATATGTATTCCGGGTATGGGTTGATCCAACCGGCCGCTGCCTTGAAAAAGATCAATCCGTCGTTTCAGTGGACGATAGGGGATTTGTCAAAGGCATCGCTTTCCGTCAAAACAGCGTCCTACGTGTATGATGGAAAGGCAAAAAAGCCGGTCGTGACCGTGAAATACGGCTCGGATACGCTGAAAGAAGGCACTGATTACACTCTCACCTATGCCAACAACAAAACAGTAGGGCAGGCAACAGCAACGGTCTCTGGCAAAGGCGCATACACGGGATCAAAGAGTACGGATTTCAAAATACTCCCTGCGAAGTCTGCTGTAAAGAGCCTGGCAGTGGAGTCAACAGGAATCCGAATTTCATGGAAGAAAGTAGCGGGGGCTGGGGAATATCGAGTTTACCGTGACGGAAAGAAGATATACACCACAAGCAGCGCATCGTATTTGGACAAAGGGGCAAGAACCAACGGCAAAAACTACCGATATCAGGTAATTGCAGCGAAGAAGATCAACGGCCAGGATTATGCGGGGGCAATTTCCGACAGTAAATCCGCACGTTTTTTGAGTGCTCCAACGATCAAAACAATTACGAATCCGAAGTCAAGGCAGATGGTCGTTACCTGGAACAAGAACGCATCCTCCGGCGGATATCGACTGGAGTACAGCCTATACTCTTCGTTCAAAAACGCCAAAAAAGTAACAGTGCGTGGCGCAAGTACAGTATCGAAAAGGATTACAGGATTACAGAAAAACAGGACCTATTATGTGCGGATATGTGCGTATCGTTCCTTGGATGAGTCAGCGTGGAGCAAAGTGAAAAAACTGAAAGTACGGTAGGATAGGGGAGTGTAGTAAAATGCAGAGGATGCGTTCCAAAATCGAGCAGGGGGTCGAAGGTTTTTCGATGGAGCGAAACATCTGACGGACAATTCAAATTTAAGGATATTAGACGAATAAAATATGGAAAATATTGAATTGCAAAACGGGTCATTTCGGGAGCCGTTACTGGAGTATGTGAAAAAGAAATATAAGACGGAGCCAGATTATCCTTGGAAGAAATACCAGGGGAATGCGGTATTGCGACATGAAGACAATAATAAATGGTATGGGCTTATTATGAGCGTGGAACGGAACAAACTGGGGCTGTTCGGCGATGGATTTACAGATGTGGTGAACGTGAAATGTTCTGATCAAATGCTTCATGACATGCTGATCCAACAGGACGGTTACATTCCAGGATACCACATGAACAAACGGTCATGGATCACGGTGCTTCTTGATGGGACGGTTGCTTTTGAAGAAATCTGTGGGATAGTCGATGGAAGCTACGAGGAAACCGCGTCAAA
>JAFUXY010000274.1 GCA_017477005.1 Lachnospiraceae bacterium
AAAAGGGCGGGGAATATACGGAAATGGAATCGCTTTTGGATCGGGAAGCAACGGTACCGGTGCGGATTTTTGAAAATCAGCCAAGGAAGGGCGACGCGCTCTATCTGGTAGCGAACCGGCTTCCGGAGGCGGGAAAGGAAACCATCTTCTATTTTAATCTGCAGGAGCGTATCAACCGCAATCCGATCACGGAGAGGATGGAAAATACCTTTGCCGCCGTGGAATGGGAGTGCTATACGACAGAAGGCTGGAAGAAGATCGACGTGCGGGACAATACCAATGCCTTTTTGATGAGCGGCGAGGTGAAGCTGTGGATTCCGGACGGCGCCGCCGTCTACGACCGGATTCCTGTGCCGGGCTACTGCATTCGTGCGGTGCTGGGGCGGGCGGAATATGATGTGGTGCCAAAAGTGACGGCGATCAACGCCTTTTTGTTCGAGGTCTGGCAGAAGCGCACCCTTTCTGAGTGCCACAGCTTTGGGAAGTCGAGGGAGGTGGAGATCCATTCCGGCATGGGAGAGGAGACCTATTTGAATGTCTTTTGCCGTGAGTCCAAGGGCGAGTCCTACCGCCGCTACGAATATTCGCCGGATCCGGATCGAAAGGGGCGCTTCTACAACCGCGAGGATCTGGGAGCGGGCCATATCCGTCTGGAGTTTGACAAGGAAAAGCACGGATTTGGGCCGGAGCGTGGCAGAAACTGCATCCGTACGGTGCTGTATACCGAAGAGGTCATGCGCCGCTACCGGATTGGTACCGTGTTGGGCTACGACAACCAGAGGCTCGAGCTGCCATTTCAAAGGCTGGTGCCGCACACCTTTACCATCTATGCGAGAAGGCTGTCCCGGGAGGGAGAAGAGCTTTTCGATTTTGTACGGCCGGAAAAGCAGGACGAGGGCGCGCTGTATTTTCATCTGTTGGAGAACGATGGCTATATCGAAATTGAGGATGCAGGTGATTTTATTGGAGCGGAGCTGTTTTTGGCGTCGGTCTGTGTCCATGAGGGCGAAGACGGCAATATTCGCGCCGGCAATGTACTAAAGAGCGTCGGCGAGGGCGCAGAAGGGATCTTCTACAATCCTGGTCCCGGCACGGGGGGCGCTCTGCGGGAGAAGATCGAGGACGTGCGCAAGCGCTTCCTGCGGGATATGGACGCTTCCTATACGGCCGTGACGGAAAAGGA
This sequence comes from Lachnospiraceae bacterium, assembly GCA_017477005.1. Classification (GTDB taxonomy): domain Bacteria; phylum Bacillota; class Clostridia; order Lachnospirales; family Lachnospiraceae; genus RGIG4930. Next base: position 1,184 of record JAFUXY010000274.1, read on the forward strand.
CTACGAGGAACTGGTCATGACGACGCCCGGACTTTGTATCCACAAGGCGAAGGCCTATCGGGACGAGGAAAAAAATCTGGTGCAGATTGCCGTGAAGCCCGGCACCGATGAGCCTTATCCCCGGCTTTCCAAGATTTATTCCCAAATGATCAAAGACCGCCTCGAGGAACGTCGGCTCCTGACCACCCGTATCGAGCTGGTACAGCCGGTGTATACGGCGGTCAATGTATCCGGATCGGTCTATGTCAAGCTGCACTACGAATACAGCCTGGAGGAGATTACCGAGACGGTCCTGAAAGCGGTGGATTATCTGAATTCCGATCGGAATTTTGGGGAGCGGCTTCGGTTTGACGAGGTTTTTCACGCCATCGAAATGCTCGACTGCGTGGAATATGTGTACGATCTTTCGCTGCGCCCCCAGTCGACGGCGGGCGCTACTGTTGAGGATGCGGATATCTGTCCCAATATCAACTGTCTGCTGTATCCGGGAAAGATCGATATTGAAACCATATCGTTTGAAGAGTAAGAGGAAAGGTCATGCCTTCGATCAACTATTCCATCAAAAAAAATCGACTTTCCCATGCCTTGTTGAAGGGAATGGAATTGGTTCAAGAAAACGACAGGCTCTACCTGTCCCCCGAGGAGGTCCGGCGGCTCTATCTTCCCGCCATTGATCAGGTACAGGAGGGGGGAACATGGGGAAGGCTTTCCTTCGAGGCCGACACGACCGAGGATATGATGCTCTATGTGTATGTGATGGCGCTGGATGTGGATACGGTCTACGATGGGGAAAAGACGTGGAGGATTGAGGATCTGCTTTTGGATCCGGATATTCCCGATGCGCAGAAAAAAGGGTTTTTTGCCCGGGCACAGGGTCTGAGGGTCGTAGGAAAAAACGACATCCTGCTGTATGGGCTTTCCGGACGGTATCTATTCATTGCTATGGAGGTAATAGGAGGGGGAGAGGGCTTTTTGTCCCATCTTCGTGTCGATGTCCGGGGCGACAATTTTCTAGATACGTTTCCCGCGGTCTATCAGCAGAGGGATGGATTTTTCCATCGTTTTCTGTCCATTTTTTCCAGTATCTACAACGACTTTGAGCATGAGATCGACCGCCTGCCAGACCTTTTGGATCCGGACACCTGCCCGGCCGTGCTCCTGGAAACCTACGGCCAGTGGCTAGGGATCGACCTGTCGGGAGGGTATCTTTCTGAGGAGGCTATGCGAAGCCTGGTGAGGGAGGGATATCATCTGAATCGCATGAAGGGTACCAGGGCCTGCCTTTCGCGAGTGTTGGAGATCGCGCTGGGGGAAAGGCCGATCATTTTGGAGCAGAATACGATTCTTTCTTATCTTGAAAGCGGCGATTTCGCGGGGGAAGAGCTTTCCCATGCGAGTATTTATGATATCAATATTTTGATCAAAAAGCGCTTAAACGAGACGGAGCAGCACCAGCTTTTGCATCTGATCCGGCAGTTTACGCCGCTGCGCAGCCGGATCCATCTGGTGCGTCTGAAGGATTCGGGTCTTCTCGATTCGAATGTCTATATGGATATGAACGCCATTTTGGAGGAAGACGCGTTCGGATATTTCGATGAAGATATGGAAATGGACGAGGGCGTCATATTAGATGAATAGTAACTTCATAAGAGTTACGATAAATAAACAGAAAGGAAGAGGGTACAGAAAATGACAATCACAGAAACAAAGGCCGACGGAAAGATTCAGTTAGCGGTATCCGGCAATGTGGATACGAACACGGCGCCGCAGCTTCAGTCAAAGATCTTGCAGAGCTTTCAAAAGGCCAAGGACGTGGTCTTGGATATGGCGGACTGCCCCTATGTGTCCAGCGCCGGTCTTCGGGCGTTTCTCCTGGGGCACAAGACGGCGACTTCAAAGGGCGGCAGCCTGACGCTTGTGCATGTGCAAAAGGTGGTCATGGATGTGTTCAAGACGACACGGTTCGACAGTGTGTTGAAGATCGAGTAGAGGAAATTTCGTATGCGGATGACGGATCGGATCATTCAAAATCAAAACCAAAACCGCCTGCAGGGAGAGAGGCAGACCGACTTGCAGCAGGACGACGCGGACGAGATGGGCTACGCCTATCGTCCCGCTCCGCCGCAGGTGTTTTTGAATGAGAATCACGGGGTTTTTTATAGCAAAGACACGACATCCATCAACACGGCGCCAAGTGTGTTTGAAAAGACCACTGTTTTTCATGTCAATCAAAGCGAATAGGAAGAGAGCTATGACAGGATTCAAAGACTATGATGAATACATGGGAAATGTATTCGATTGTGTCAACAAATGTCTATATCAGTATTTGGAGGATATGAAAACGGTGTTCTCCAACGGGCAGGGCGGCTACAAAAATGTGCTGTATCCCGATCTGGAGGTGGCCAGCGACGCCACCAGAGAGCAGATTCAGAAATTCGAAAATTCCGGACTGGCAAAGACCGGAGTGGGGGAAAAGGCGGCAGAGGACAAATTTTCGACGGAAGGAGCTATGGGAGATGATGAGGACCTGGCTTCACTTCTGAAAGAGCTGGGCACGGAGGAGGAAGACGACGAGATAGACGAGGAAGACGACTCCTTGATGGAGTTTTTGTCGCAGTTCGGCACGGAAGCCGAGGATTACGAGGAAGAAGGCCGGTCAGAGAAAAAGGAAAACAAGTCGGATCTAAAAGTGGATATGGATGTGACGATCCGCATTCAGGAGATACAGGAGAAGGCCGCCGTTTCCGCCGAAGAAGGACTGGTCATGCCCTTTTATGAGCTCTGCAAAAAAATGAATTTCGACCCCTTTACGGTTTTTTGCTTTGCCTGCGGTATTCTCTCTTCGACGCAGACAGACTATGCGGGCGTGTTCCAGATCGTCAACGAAAACGGCAATCTCTCTTCCCCCACCATCGAATCGGCGGGCAAGCTCTATTATGGGAAAAGGTATTCGATCACGGGTGCCTATGGCGATATGTCGGTCTGCCTCGAACAGCTTTTGCCGGTCTTGGATCTGCATGTGGTGCCGAGCATGCCCTTTTCCACGGCGGTTTCGCCGGACAAGCGGATCATCGACTTTTTGTTTGGCAAGAATCCGCTGAAGTTGGACGAAAACTACAGCCGTTTCATTCGCATGCTCACGGATGAAACCGAGTTGGATCCGATCTTGGCCAACGAAGGACAGTTGGAGGCTATGAAGATCTCCTTCAACGAAGGCGTGCGCATCTTTTCCTATTTTGGAGACGAGGGCAGCGGCCGCAAGTTCTTCATCAAGCATTTTTGCAAGGAACAGGGGCAGCGGGCCATTTCCATGAACTGCAAAAAGCTGTTCATCTACGATTTTCAGTTTGTGGAGAAGGCGCTGTGGGCGATTACCCGAGAATGCATTCTCACCAATTCCTGCTGTGTGTTGGATGAGCTGCAGTTTCGGGAGGACGAGAAGGAGAAATTCTACGGCTATATGGATCTGGCCTTTTCCAAGCTGGTGGAGAAGGGGGTACTGGTCTTTTGTATCTCCAAGGAAGAGCTTTCGATGCGGGAGATCACCAAGGACGAGGTCACGACTTTAGAAATCCCCACGCCCTCCAATGCGGAGCGGATCGAATGCTGGAAGTTTTTCTCCCAAACCTACGATCTGGCCGAAGAAGTGGACATGAAAGAGATGGCGACGAAATTCCTGTTCACCTGCGGAAAGATAAAGGGGGCGCTGAAGATGGCGCGTTCCCTCTCTACTATGGCCAAAGAGAAGGTGATCTCCCGGGATATGCTCTTCAAGGGCTGCTACGGCCAGATGTCTTCCGAGCTGACGCAAAAGGCGACGAAGATAAAAGCCAATTTCGGCTTCGAGGACATCGTCATGTCGCCGGATCAGCGAGAGGCGATCGAGCGGGCCATTGCCCAAATGACCTATCGGCAGAATGTCTACGAGGGATGGGATTATACCAAGAAATATCCCTACGGCAGAGGACTTTCGGTGCTGCTCTTTGGCGCGCCCGGTACCGGCAAATCCATGTGCGCCCAGGTGATCGCCCATGAGCTGAACCTGGAATTGTACCGGGTGGACTTATCCAAGGTCATTGACAAATACGTGGGTGAGACCGAAAAGTCTATTTCTATGATCTTTCGGGAGGCGAAAAAATGCAATGTCGTCCTCTTCTTTGACGAGTGTGATACCTTGTTCGCAAAGCGCGCCGACGACGGGGGCTCCAATCAGGCTTCCAACAACAACAAGACGGCGCTGCTTCTGCAGGAGGTAGAGGGCTACGATGGGGTGTCGGTGCTCGCCACCAACTACAAGCACAATATCGATCCGGCCTTCTTCCGCCGGATGAAATACATCGTCGAGTTCCGAAAGCCGGATGTACCCACCCGGGAGATGCTTTGGCGGACGACGATTCCAAAGAATACGCCGCTGGCGGAGGATGTGGATATCCATTTTCTGGCGGAAAAGTACGAGCTGGTGGGAGGCAATATCAAAAACTGTATTCTGAACGCCGCTTTTCTGGCGGTGGCGGACACCTCGTACGGGGACGGAAAGGTACATATGAAGCATTATCTGCAGGCGGTGCAGTCCGAATTTGTGAAGGTTGGCGGCGTTTTGACCAGAGCCGACTTCGAGCCATATGCAGACTTGATTTTTGGCGAAGAGATTTCTTTGTATTGAGATGACGATAGAGCAGATTATATTACAATATTTCCCCGATCTGTCAGACTATCCCTTCGAGTCGGTGGGGGAGCAGCAGGGGAGCTGGCTTTTGTTTCTGGATTTGTGTTCGGGTCTCCTGATCGAGCAGGTTGAAGAGGGAGCAGGCGAAGCAATAGGAAGAAGCGCATCTCTTTTGTCCCATATGGATCTAGGAAGAGTGCTCTCGCCTGACCGGGGAAGGACAGTGGAGGAAGCCGCGAAAGAACCGCTGCTTGGGCTATTCGACACCCTGTTTATAAAGGGGCTTTCCGCCCACGGCGAGCCGCTGTTTCCGCTCAGTCAGCTGCTTGGCTGCGGGCTGGCGCGAATCGAGCAGTTGGCGGTTTTGATGGCGCTTTCAACGTCGCTGTATCGTCGCTATGAGCGCATCTACGGGCTTTTGCAGGAGGAGAAAGAAGATGTGGTGCGTCCTACCGTGGGACTCTGCCTCGACTACGGCCGCCTGTTTTTGCCCGAGGAAGAAGCGCTAGAGTCCAGCCTGTTTTCTAAGGGGTCGTTTCTCAACCGCTTTTTGCTCAAAGAAGGTTTTGATCGGATGGATTCGGAGCTTTCAAAGCCCCTGGCTTTGAGGCCGATCGTGCTGTCGTTTGCACTCGGAGAAAGGGAGGCGCTTGGAAGCCTCGATGAGTTGGCGCAGATTCTACGGGCGCCGGCAGAGGAGAGCGTTTTTCACAAGGCGCAGGAGGATGAGCTTTCAAGGGTGTTTCTCTGCGCCTTTGAAGGGGAAAATGAGCCGCAGGAGGGCTTGGCCTATCGTCCCAAAAGGAG
>JAFUXY010000275.1 GCA_017477005.1 Lachnospiraceae bacterium
CATTTTGACGCCAACTATACGCAGCTGACGAGTACGCGGGAGGTCATGCTGCGGGCGGCGGTATCGAAAACGTTTTTGCAATTGGATGAGGTGGCTTCGGTTTCGTTTTATGTCGGGGAGGAGCCTTTGAAGGACAGCGCCGGGAATGTCGTTGGCTTGATGACGGCGGATTCGTTTCTGGACACCTTCGGGGAACGAGAGGAGGCGTTGGAAAGCGACACCTTTGTGCTGTATTACAGCTCTGAAAATGGGCGGAAGCTGATCCGGAAAAAACGGCTGCTGCATTACAACAACACGATGTCGCGGGAGTCTGTAGTGCTTTCGTATCTTTCCAGAAATCCCGGTACAAAGGACGGCGCCAAGGCGGTGCTTTCTTCCGGTACCAAAATTCTGTCGGTGACGACGAAGGAGGGGATCTGCCATGTCAAGCTCGATGGTTCATTTTTGAGCCAGCAGGCTGGCGTTTCGGCGGAGACAGCCGTTTATGGAATCGTGGATTCCCTTTGCGAGCTCGATGAGATCAACAAGGTGGAGATCGCCGTGGACAGTCAGGCGGATACCGTGGTGCCGGAAATCATAAAAGTAAACGGGCTGTACGAGCCGCAAATGAACATAGTGGAAAATGCTGAGTAGATCGGCGGTTGCGAGGGCAGGGGACGGAGTAGAAAGGAGGATTATTTTTTGAGGAAGAGGCCGATGGCGCATGTCGCATTGGCGTTTCTTCTTGGGGATGGTTTGATGCAAATGGGCGGCGGATGGCTGCTGCTATGTGGAATCGGGATTTGGCTGGTGGACGTATGGGTGCTTCGGTCATTGCGCTTTCAGAAAATCCAGTTTTATCTTTTCTGTTTTATCTTGTTATTCTCTTATTTCAGCGGTGCGTTATACACCGGTCGATGTTTATCCCAAAGGAATGAAGCAAAAAACGCGGTTCAATCGATGAATCAAATTGTCTTTGAAGGAACGCTGTATAAAAAAGAAGTGAAAAATGAAAGGATCCTTTATTATCTGAAAAATTCCCGGACAAGAGAAGAAAAGCTCGGGGAAGTTTTGTTGTATCCAAAACAAGACCTATGGCCGGTCGGATCGTTTCTGGTGGTTGAGGGGGAGATTCTGGATATGAGAGCGGCCGAGAATGAGGGAGGCTTTGACGAGGCGGATTATTATTTTGCGAATGGAATCTTGGCGAAGGTGGAGGAAAGTCGAATCATAGGTGGTCGGAAGCCAAGGATATGGCTGGATGAGTTCTTGTTTCAGTGGAAATGCCGGATGGTGGAGGTGTATCAATTGTGTTTGTCCGGTGAAGAGCCTGGGCTTTTGGCGATGATGACAATCGGTGATCGCAGCAGCGTCGACGCGGAGGCGAGGGAGCTGTTTTCGAAGGCTGGTTTGTCCCATATTTTTGCGATTTCCGGGCTGCATATTTCGATCGTGGGAATGGGGGTGTATGCCTTTTTGCGCAAGCGAAGATGGCCGATCGGGGTTGCTGCTGCTTCGGGCGCGTTCTTTGTTTTTTTCTACGCGAGAATGGTCGGAGGGTCGGTGTCGACGCTGCGGGCAGTGGGGATGTTTTTTGTGCAGATGCTTGCCGCTTCTTTCGGATGGGGCTACGATTCGCTGAGCGCTTTGTCTTTGATGGCACTCTGCTGTTTGGTTCGAAATCCGCTGTCGGTACGTCAGGCTTCGTTTGTACTTTCTTTTGGAGCGGTGATTGGGCTGATCGTCCTGGCTTCTCCGGTGGCGAAATGCTACGAGCGGTTTTGTGAGATGCGCTGGGAACAGACACATAAACGTGGAAAGGGGAG
>JAFUXY010000276.1 GCA_017477005.1 Lachnospiraceae bacterium
CCTCCACCGTCGAATATCCGGATGGTTTTGCCAGAGATGTTCAGCAGAACAAGGTTCCGGTATTTTCTGCCGATGATGGGACTCTCTATGGAATTATAGATCGCCTGGATGAGAATGGAAAAAAGATTATCTGGGGCGGCGAGCCAATTTGCAAGATCACAGATCCGGATGGAAATCTACTGTATTTCAAGGCGGATAAAAATAGCAGCACATTGCTTCCGGCGGTATTTGATCAATTGGATAATGGTAGTACATCCCCGGATAAGACAGGCGCTTTTTCGTTATTAAAGCACAAACAAGAAGATTTGCGGGATTTGATGTTTCAGTCGAACGGAGATCCCTACGATGTCAAGACTGTTTTTCATGTAAAAATGCTTCAAGAAACTTATGAGGCTAGTAAATATATTACGACAAATCAAGCAAATGCCTCATGGGAGAAAATTATTTTGACTACAGCTGGTTCAAATGACACAGATGGCTATCCCTATCGCGGGAGAGCCGGAACTTATGCGACAATCGTACGAGGAGATAAAGTTCCTTCTGAAAATAAACTATTTACAACGAAGGTCAATATAACTTTAACGAATATCACCCTAGACGGAAATCGCAAAAGAACCACAAAGGACAATGGGTGTATTGTTTTATTGAAGGATAGCAATTATGCGAAGTTGACATTAGGGCAGGGTGCCATTCTACAGAATGGTATAAATGCAGAAAAAGGGGGCGCTGTAGCCCTGCAAACAGGTTCTATTGAGATTAGGGGTGGAACAATTCGAGATTGTATATCAGAGAAGGATGGTGGCGCCATATGTATGGAGGAAATTAATAACAAACAAAATAAGATAACACTTTTACTAGACGCAGGCGATCTTTACCGTTGTACCGCAAACGGGAATGGTGGAGCTATTGCGGTGAATAATGGTACGTTCACTATGTCCGGCGGAACGATAGACCAATGCAAAGCCCAAAAAGGCGGTGGCGTCTTTGTGGCAAATGACAGAATATTCCGCATGTCCGGCGGCAATATCGTTGGAAATTCCGCAACAGAAGAGGGCGGCGGGATCGCTGTCGGAAACATCGGTTCCAGGCTTTATTTTTCAAAGAAACCTACTGTCACGGGCAATCAAAGAGGAGATGATCTCTGCAATGTCGAATTGAAACTGGACAGCAATGTCATCATCAACACCACAGGGGGCGGGTTGTATAACGGTGCACGGATCGGTGTCTTTGTGCCGGATGGGAATGCTTCAAAACACGGAGAGAAAGGATTGCCTTTCGGCACCTACACAACCGGCGATGATACATCGACGTTGTACGGATTTATCAATGACCGCAATGGTTTGAAAGGCGGACTGATTGAGGGTGGTACGGCAAATACCATCTACTGGATCGAGATTTTTTCGTTGGAAGTGAAAAATACGGTCAAGACCAGCGGGCAAATACCAGAGGATCGGATCAACAAGACCAAAGATCTGAGCTTCCGGTACCGTGTGATCCTGCGTGGAAATTCTTCGTCCGATGGAAAATCAATCTCTACCATCCTTGCAGAAAATGGAAACCAGTTTGGAGAAATGGTGTTTGAGTCGACAACGGACGGAGCCGCAGTCGCTGAATTTTCCTTGAAGGATGGCGAAACAATCACAGGAGAAAAGCTGCCACCTGGTTTGGAGTATGAAGTAATTGAGCTAGACTACAAGGAGGCCGTTGAGTCGGATTACGAAATCGTAGAAAGGGAGATGGATGGTCGAGAGGTTGACTTTGTCGCTATACCGAAAAATAGCCGCAAAAGAATAATCGAGGAATTGAAGAAACTAAATAACAATCGACAGGGAATCATCGGGGAAAATGCCAGTGACTCTGTGCCAAAAAACAAGTGGTATACGTCGCAGCTGCATTTTGAAAATCTGCTTCCGGTATGCAAGGTTACAAACAAAAACGGCTACCTGTTGTATCGCGAGTGCCAATATACCGTTGATGGAGAAAACAAGTCATTCAAGATTCCGGCTGTTTATACAGAGCTTTCGGAAGCGTTTGATGACAACAGCTTGTATGCTTCCTATTCCGGTTCATCCTTTAGCAAAGACAATGGATATCAAGTCAAAATGCTGACGGAGACCTATATTTTGGACGAAAACAAGGATGAAACCAAGGCTCCGCTGATTGCAAAGCATGATATCGATTTTGTCACAGCCGGGGACTCGGAGCATCTGTTCCCGTATTATGGAATCGATAGCGACAAAACGTCCACGATCTACCGCGGTTATCAGGGTGCTTCTATGATTTGGGTCGAGAATCATACACTTACGATTGATAAACTCATCTTGCATGGCCGAAAAAACAACCATTTGGCGACAGCCGATGGCGGAATCATAGAGGTGAAAAATAACGGAACTTTGACGTTGAAACAAAATGCCGTGCTGCAGAACGCCCAAACCACCCAAAATGGGGGCGCCATCTACAATGCCGGAACCGTTCATTTGAACAACACTACCATCAAAAACAACAAAGCAAACCTGAAAGGGGGTGCCATTTACAATACCGGCACGATACATATGACAAACTCCGCCATTCAAAAAAATGAAAGCGAGGAAAAAGGCGGTGGTATCTATCTAGCACAGAACAGCAAGCTCACGCTTTCCTCTGAGCCGGATTTTGGTGGCCCCGGTATGAAATTTCATGGAATCGATTCTGAGGTCGGCAATCATCAGATCGGTGAATTAAATTCTGAAAATGGAGGCAGCTACTACGGAAAGGCCAGGCAGGATATTTATATCGCAGAAAGCGGGGATGCACCGGCCTCGCTGATCTTGAAGGGCAATCTTTCTGGAGAGAAGGGATCGATCTGGGTGTGGGCAGAACATGCCAATCATTATGAAAAGACGAAGCCTTTTGCAAAAATCGACAGCTCGGATACGCTTTCCAAGAATGGCTATGCGCTATTCCGAAATGCCGTACCCGATGAAAAAACAGGCTGTGGTGGCGACACCTATCTGACTGGTACCTCGGGCACCAACAAGCAGTATGTCTATTGGACAGACGGGCTCAACGGATATGATGTGTCGTTCAAGAAAGTGGATGGGTTTGGAAATCCGCTGTCCGGTGCAGCGTTTGGTCTGTTCACCGACCCGGCTTGTACACAGGCCTTCCAGCAGGAAGGACAGGATTTGACAGCTATTTCTTCAGGTGGGACGCCAGCCAATGCAGGATCTGGTGAAACATCAACGGCTGGCACAGTCTTGTTTGCACAGGTTCCGACTGGCGTGTATTATATGAAGGAAACGACGGTACCGACAGGATATGTCAATTCCATCCAAGCCGGTAATTCCGTTTCTACTCCGGTTTCCAACACCTATATTGTGTTGGTGGGAGATGCGTTAAATAGCGCTAGTCTGCCGGATGAATTGCAGAAACAGATTCAAACCGGGACGGATGATCCGAAGAAGAATTTCGCTGTTTTCCTGATCGATGCGTCAGCCTATACTGCTACGCCTGACACCTCGGTTGCTATTGTGACAGTTCCGAAAGTGATAGCTGATGGAAAAACTATCCAAATAACTCCGGATATAGCGAAATACGGAATATTGAATTGTGCTGCAAAGACGAAGAAGGTGTTCCTGAATAAAACCGATAGCAGTGGAAAGCCTATCCCAATTAATAAGGATGAAGATAAAGCAAAATTTGAGATACTTCGCTATGATAGAACTCCCGTTTGGACAATAGACTCGACTGGAAAGATAACTGCAACATATGAAACGGATGATTCAGGCATATTCTACGTCGGCGATCTTCCATACGGCACGTATTATGTACGTGAGAAGCAAGTTCCTAAGGGTTATCAATCATTGTCTGAAGATGGAAATTGGTTCACTATGACGATCAACGAAGAAAGCAATACCAACGCTACGATGCAGTTGAATCCTGTGGAAAGTATCGATTAGACCACCTCCATGCAAGGCAATTCTTCTGGATCAGGCACCTCTACGCAAGGTGATTCTTCGGGAGATTGAGGTATGCTCAAAGA
>JAFUXY010000277.1 GCA_017477005.1 Lachnospiraceae bacterium
CTATCCTCTCAGGAGGCTGCAGAATCATCTGGATGGAAGTGCGGCGGAGTTCTCGAATTATCTGCGGCGGCAGGGCAAGGGGTTTGCGTTTGTCAATTATGCCGCTTCGAATACGGGCTTTACGCTGTGGGACTCCTATTCCTATGGCGAAAAGCACAATGAGGAGAACGGCGAAGACAATTGCGATGGGAGCAATTACAATTGCAGCCACAATTTCGGCTATGAAGGGCAGACGGCGAACCGTATTATCAACCGAAATCGCATGACGGCGGTGCGTACGGCGTTGTGCTGTGTCATGGTGGCGCAGGGGATCCCAATGATTTTAGCCGGAGATGAGGTTGCCAATACACAGTCCGGAAACAACAATCCCTACTGCCAGGACAATGAGATCGGCTGGGTGACTTATTCGCGGCGCAAGCTGCCGAAGCTCTTGAGGGAATATATTCGGCAGTTGATTTCATTCCGAAAGGCGCATACGATCCTTTCCAATCCGCAGCCGATGCACATGAATGATTACAAACACACCGGGATGCCGGATCTGTCCTATCATGGCAGGCTGCCGTGGATAATGGGAATTGGTGAGGAAAAGAAGGCTTTGGGCATTTTGTACAATGCGGCATACGCGAGGGGGGAAGAGGAGGAGGACGTCATGGTCTGCTTCAACTTCTATTACGGCGAAGAATCCTTTGCGCTTCCAAGACCTAGAAGTGGCAGAAGTTGGTATTTTGTGACCAACACCGGACAGGAGTTGTGGAAGCCGGAGAACAAGCCGCTGGCGGATCAAAGCTTCGTGGCGGTACCCGGAGGGACGATTACGATTCTGGTGGGGAGGAAATAGCTATGTATATTTTGAATGCCTGGAGGCACTTTGGCACGATCACCAGGCACAGGTGGTTGGTGCGGGAGCATTGTTTCAAGATGGGGCTGTTTTGGCAGGGGCTGACGCACGATTTGTCGAAATATTCTCCGGCGGAATTTTGGCCGGGAGTCAAATATTACAAGGGAAATGAAAGCCCACACAACGGCGAGCGCAAGGAGACGGGGCAGTCGAAGGCGTGGCTGCATCACAAGGGACGAAACAAGCACCACCTTGAATACTGGATTGATTACAATTTGGACAAAAAGGACAGAAAGCATCCGCTGTGTGGCACGCCGATGCCGGTACAGTATGTGGCGGAGATGCTGGCGGATCGGATGGCGGCCTGCAAGGTGTACCAGGGAGAGAAATATACGAGGGAAAGCCCGTGGATCTACTATCAAAAGGGCAGGGCGCATTATCTGATGCACGAACGGACGAGGCGGCAGTTGGAATTTATGCTGAAGATGCTGGCAAAGAAAGGGGAGGAGGAGACCTTCTCTTTCATTCGAAAACGGATTTTGTACAATGATGATGCACCGTTGACGAAGTGGTATTTCAGGTATTTTCGGAAATAAGGAGCTATCAATAATAGGAGGATGAATCGTCATGTCGGAAGACAGGCAGAGATTATATAGTGGAATGCAGGCAACAGGTAGCTTGACGTTGGGCAATTATCTGGGCGCTTTGAAGAATTGGGTGAGCTTGCATGAAGAATATGAATGTTTTTTTGGGGTCATGGATCTGCACTCGTTGACAGTGCGGCAGAATCCGGCGGAGTTTCGGCAGAATGCAAGGAAGTTGTATGCACTGTACGTGGCGGCCGGCCTCAATCCAGAGGAAAACTGCGTCTATTTTCAGTCCCATGTCAGCGCACATGCGGAGCTGGCGTGGATATTGAACTGCTTTACCTATATGGGCGAGCTGTCTCGTATGACACAGTTCAAGGACAAATCCAAAAAGCATGAAGACAATGTGAATGCTGGTTTGTTCACCTATCCGGTCTTGATGGCGGCGGATATTCTGCTGTATCAGGCGAAGGTCGTGCCGGTGGGCGTAGACCAGAAGCAGCATTTGGAAATCACCCGGGATATCGCTGAGCGATTCAACAAGATCTATGGGGATGTGTTCACCATTCCCGAGCCCTTCATTGGAAAGTCAGGGGCGAAGGTCATGTCTTTGGCGGATCCGGTCAAAAAGATGTCCAAATCCGATGAAAACAAAAACGCTACGATCCTGCTGACTGACGATCGGGATACGATTATCCGCAAATTCAAGCGGGCCGTGACGGATTCACTGGCCCATGTGCGTTTTGATCCAGAGAACCAGCCGGGCATCAGCAATCTGATCGAGATCTACGGTAGTGTATCGAAGAAAACCTACGAGGAAGTAGAGGCAGAGTTCGAAGGAAAAGGATACGGCGATTTCAAGATGGCAGTAGGGGAGGCCGTAGCGGACGAATTGGCTCCGCTTCAG
>JAFUXY010000026.1 GCA_017477005.1 Lachnospiraceae bacterium
GCATAGGCTAGTTACGAAATGAGCAACTTGTAAACGATGTATTTTGGGGCGGGGGCTTCGGCTTCCGTCCCCGTATGGGGCTTTCCCTGGGCTCAGATGGCTGCGTCTTTTGGCGCCAAGTCCCGTGAGAAAGGATCCTTTTCAGGAGCATTCGGAAGGGATTATCCGGGCGCGAAACCCGGACAGAGTCTTAGGGAAACCCATGAAGAACCCCCGGGGGAGCATCCCAGGAAAATGAAAACCCCCGGAGCCGGGGCATCCGGCTTCGGGGGATAGGATCCGACCAGAAATGAAAGTTTTGCAGTCCGATGCAACGGCAGTAGTTTCTGGGCAGCCCAAAACCCCAGCCCACCAGGCAAGGGGAGAGGTTCCGAAATCAAAAAATAAACGTTTAGTCTCTTCATACTACGGAACGCTATTCACCCGGGATATCCGGTCAAAAATGCGCGGTCAAACGAAAGAGTGCCTCGTGCGTCCGCGCTATATCCCGGCGGCGCCGTCCAAGCGACGGTCTCTCCCCTTGCCTTGTGGGCTGGGGGATTTTTTTAGCCAGTTTCTCGGATAGGGCCTGGAGAGGATTTCATTACAGCTCAGCCTCTTTCACATATTCACGAAGCCGGGGAAGCATAAGGCGGACTTCTCCGTGCTCGGAAGCGGACAGAATGCCTTTTTCTATCAATCGCTTTCGAGGTCGGCTCCAATCGCTATGCTTCTTTTTGGTAATAGCCAGCAGCTCGTTGACCGGCATAGACTCCTTTTCAACGATGAACCTCATAAACCATTTTTCATTTGGCGAAAGCTCGCTCCAGATTTTGTTATAGACCCTTTTCGCGAGAGCGTCATCCGCCTTGGCCAAAACTATATCGGTAATGCTTTTGGCATGTGCGTCCCACATATACTTGCCAAAAACCTGATAGGCAAAGGCGTATCCTTTTGTCATTTTTGCCACTCTTTTATTCCCGGTCATCATTTGTTATAATGGCAGCACAATAAAGTGACCATGCACACGAATTCGATAGGAAAATCATGCACCCGTACCCCGAAGGGCAGCTACTCTGATTCGAATTTGGTGCATTGGGAAACGAATACATTCGTTCCGTATAAAATACATAGGAGGGCGACATGGACGCGGCTAGAATTATAAGGGAAGACCATGCTTCTGAAAAAAGATTGTACACCTGGGACGATATCCGGGCCTTGCCGGAAGGCAAGCGGGCGGAATTGATTGCCGGGCAATGGTTTGATATGGCGACGCCAAACACAAGGCATCAGGAGATTGTCAGTATTTTGACGCACAGGCTGTGGAGTTTTATCGAAGAAAAAGGCGGTGACTGCAAAGTTTTTCCGGCTCCGTTCGCTGTTTTTTTGACCGAAAATGTCCATAATTGGTTGGAGCCGGACATCTCCGTCATCTGCGACAAAGACAAAATCAAGGAGGACGGGTGCCATGGCGCGCCGGATCTGGTGGTGGAAGTTACCTCTCCATCCACGCAGAAGAGGGACCTCGGGAAAAAATTATTCCTGTATCGAACGGAGGGAGTCAAGGAGTACTGGATCGTCAACCCGGATGCTTCTATGATTACCAATTATGCGTTTTCTGATGAAATCGAAGAAATAGAAGGGGAACAAATTCGCTTCGAGGACGAGTTGGTCTCGCATCTCTACCCGGATTTCTCCATTCGGCTGTCGGATTATTTGTAATTTCAGGCAACGATTCAGTCATCAATGAAGAAATCATGCGGATACGCTGATTAAAGCGATTTGGCATTGTCTTTCGTGCTGCTGGTTTGGAGTAGGGGAATATAGACAAATTCATGTCTTCGGTGATTTTTAGGTAATTTCTCTATAGGGTTGTTTCATAATCGTTGACTAAAATATCATACGGGCCTCTATACAGCCGGCTTTGGGATTTATACTCATATATTGTCCCAAAGCTGGCTTTCTTTTGCGTATTGTGGTATATTATACTTATACGTAGGAGTATAGTATATTCATACACAAGAAAGGAGACTGTAATGGCGAACAAGGTTTATCCAGATTGGGTTCAGAAGCAGAAGACAAGGGGAACAACTGTCAAGAAGGTAGGCAGTAATTACTATCTGTATAAGCATTCATCAAAGAGGATCCCCGGTAAGAAAAATCCGGTACCATCTGATACGTACATAGGAAGGATCACACCTGAAGGCATCATTACGTCTTCAAATAAAAAAGTGGATGCGAATGCTTCAGATATTATTGTCAGAGAGTACGGGTTTTCACGCGCAATACAGCATCTGTGTCCTGCCAGTTGGAAGGAGCCGTTAGGGGATCTTTGGCAGGAGGTTTTAGACTTCATTATAGTCAGGGAATCCCCGGGGTCGTATATTATCGATGAACGTGAGGTGCCAAAAGAGCTTGACCCCCACATCCAACTGGGCGCACAAAAATCAGCACTTTTAAGGCGTATGAAACAAGAGTATGGCAGGGATCTGAAGGACATACGCTGCCTGTCATCGATATACCTTGTGACAATAGGAAAGAAGCATCTCATCTCCAAAATTTCGGATGAGCAGAAAGCCTTGATCGATGATATAGGCTTGGTTATGGAGGTGCACTAAGGCTGCTTTCCGAACAAGGGCATTGATAGACTGGCTGAAGGATGTTCCGGATACAAGAGGCGATAAAAACAAGAAGCATCCGCAGGAAGAGATTTTTGTATGCGTCATCCTTGGTTTCCTCAACGGCAAAACCAAACTCAGGCGTATATATAGATGGTGCAAGAGACACATCGATGATCTTCGGAAATACATGCCATTTACATATGGAGTCCCCTCGGTACCCACGATTTCCAGAGTGCTCGCAGCTGTTGATGAGGAAATGCTTTCTATTTCCCTTGCGAACTGGATCGGCGAAATCATTAATACCCGGGGCAGGCAGATAGCTATAGATGGAAAGGGCCTCAGGGCGGCGGCGGTGAAAATCCGCGATCAGAAGACGCCCTATATCGTAAATGCCCTGGATGTAACAACAAAGCTTGTGATCGGCCAGTTGGCAATTCTTGAAAAGCAGAATGAGATGACAGCTGTCCCGGAGCTGTTGTCAATGCTAGAGATTAAGGAGAGCATGATCACGATAGATGCGATAGGCACAACAGAGAGAATAATGGAAGCGATCCATAAAAGCGGAGCAGATTTTCTCTTGCAGGTAAAAGGGAACTGTCCTGAACTGTTTGAGGAGATCAAGAGTCTCTTTGACGGCCTGGCGAAAGAAAAGAGCGAAGATTCCGAGGAATTCAAAAAGAAGAACAAAGAAAAATACAGCGAGAAAAAAGGGGAAGAAAAGAACCGGGAAAGGTATGAATACAGGCATTATCAGGCATATCACGATCCTGATAACTTAAAGGGGATTCAGGAGCAGCGGCCATACATAAAAAGTATCGGGTTATCCAAACAGGTCAGGATAAAGGCTGTTCAGGATAAGCACGGTACGGATATCACGCCGAGTCTAAAGGACTTTCTCCAGAATGGAAGCCCAAAACAGCCAAAGGCCACAACCAGCGATAACATTGACGGTGATGTTCAGAAATTCGGTCTTATTGCAAGCCAGACGATGAATGCCGGTGAGATGATGAAGACCAAGCGTGACCACTGGGCAGTTGAAAACAGCCTGCATTATGTTTTGGACGAGACATTTGGCGAAGATAAGTGCACGATAAAGAAGGGGAAGAACGCAGCATCGGCATTGAGAAAGATGGCATATAATATCGTGCGGCTGGTACAACTCTTAAATCCGGATCGCAGCTCGCTTGTGCCGGACATAATAGACGATATTACAGATGATTTTCAACTTGGTGCGAGGATGCTATTTGAGGCAGTGCCATCATTCTACTAAATCTTGTACATTGACATTTTGAAAACACAAATTTTCTAGATAGGGGCTTTGCGCCCTTTTTTGATGAATAGAGCGTAAAGTCTGATGCAATATGTGCAGGCGATAAGTTCACGGGTAAAAATATATGGGATATGAAACAACCCTAAATTTTTTTTGAAACCCATTGAAAGGCACCGCCACCTTTGCTATAATGCCCTCAGCAGAAGGCGGCAGCCTCTGCCGTTTGTTCAATATCTTCCCATTTCACTCGTTGCTTCGTCAGCGCATGGAGGAAATCGGAGGATATTTTTTTGTGCGTCTTCTCGATCCCGTTTTTGCGGGGGAAGAA
>JAFUXY010000278.1 GCA_017477005.1 Lachnospiraceae bacterium
ACATGTCCTGTGTGTGGGGCGGTTTATCATGTCTGCAATTCTTTTGGTGCTGACGCATGGAAGGCAGCATTTTCACGATATACAATGAGTCCGGATTCCTATAATGAGGCGGTTAAGGAGAACCATAACCGTAAGAAGCAGGCGGCAATCGACGCTCAGCGTGGCGCAGAGCAGAAGCCGGAACCGGCTCCTGCTCTGGTTGAAACATACATATTATAGTGATATCAGGAAAAAAAGAGATATTCTATCTTATGCCAGAACAAATGCAATTAAAGGAGCGTATGAGCTTGCCATGGCAAAAGTGGGAATTAAGCCAGACAAAAGTGGACATTTAAGGGCATCGAGATTCTCGTCCTATTTGTATTTGCAGTGCATTTATTTGTATCAGGGAGCGCCATCAAGCAAATATGAATCGCTATTGGCAATAGATGAAGTACGAGGAATTTCTCCCGAGGAACTTCGCCTTTTATATAATATTAATGGCAAGAAGGTAGTATTCAATTTGTATGGAGATATACATCAGCATATAGAAGGAACGAAAGGGGTGGATAGTTGGGAAGAGTACAAGGGGATTATTGATTTTTATAAATATGAGATGCAAGAGAATTATAGAAATGCGTCACAGATCACGGAGTATTGCAACAAAATATTTGATATGAAAATGAATGCCATCAATACTCCGGGAAAAGGTGTTCATGAAATTAAGGGTAAAGAAGATTTCCGGGCGGAAATGATAACGCAACTTATGGACAACCAAAGAGCTGGACTTGCTGCTATTTTAGTTGGAAACGTAGCTGAAGCGAGGTATCTGATGGACGCATTTTCATCATACGATCAAAAGTTTCACGATATGACGGATGTGGACTTCAGTATTCATCTAACCAGATGGAATATTATCCACATAGACGATGCCAAGGGACTGGAATTTAGTTCTGTTATTGTTCTTTCAGGGAGAATGAGCAGAAATCAGAGATATATTGCTTACACGAGGGCGTTGGATGACCTATATGTATACTCAGAGATAATAGATGTAAAAGATTATGAAAAGGAGTCAGAGAAAGATTTGGAAAAGTCTTCAGAGGTCGATGGAAGGGAGGTCACGACAACAAGAAAATATACCAAAAAGTAATCGACTTCGAGGGGACGATCAAAGAGCTCTGCCACAAAGTCAATTGAATCGCATGAGAAAAGTGCAGTGAGAATATTTTTTGAAGAAAACGGTTTGGAGGTCATGGACAACAGGGATAACGGCGGCAGACTGTGGGTGATTGGAAATAAAGAGGCGATAAGAGGGATCGTGAATGAGGCAATTTCAAAGTTCAAGATTTCTGGAAAATATGCATCAAGTAAGGAAAGTAATAATAGGGCAGGATGGTGTTCTAAGACCGATAAATGAGAAAAAACAGGGGGCGTATCAGAAACCCGACGGGATTTACGTCTCATGATCTTTCTACTATGAATAATGAAGTATTTAGAAGAGATGAAATATGGTTTGTTGCGAAGGGAAATAGTCAAAATTCAAAACTATATTCACTTGTTGAATTCAAGACAGCAAATGGGGAAGTCATTCGTAGGGATGCGAAGTATGACAAGCAATATCTGGAAGGCAAGTATGGGGCAGATCCCTACCTGAAAAGAATTATAGATTGGGGTACAGTAAATGCCTAAAAAAGTTGGAACAGAGAACTGGAGGAAAAAACGCAGACAGGAATATCTGGAGATGAAAATTTTAATGGGGTAGTTAGTCGGGCAGAGGCATTGAATAAGGAGAACCCTTTATTACAGTATCACGCAGCTTGGAGCAATGAAAAATATAGGGGGCTTGGGATAGGAAAATACCAAAAGAATGATGGTGATACATTTGGTATTCTGATGAATTGTGGTAATCCCAAGCTAGCTTCAAGATACGCACGAAGAATTATCGAGGAGCATAATTGTCTTTCACCTGCAGATATTGCACCTGGTACAAAGGTTTATGAGCTTGTGGAGGAATTAGCAAAATATCTACCGGACGAATACCGAAAAAGATTCGTTTGACGATTGAGGAAGTACGATTCAATCAGCGGTTCCTTAATCCGCATCTGGCTTTTGGCCGTCATGGGCTTTCCAAGCGCATTCTGTGATCTGCATATTCGTGAAAACCGCTGTAAAGCTGGAATCCTCCGGGCTGCATGCGTAAAGACCAAAGGCGATCTTTCCCGCGCCTTCATACATATGGCAGACCCGCATTTGACTGAAATGTTCCCCATCCTGTGAACACTCAATACAGTAATCGTCCTCCCGGCGGCTGAACCGATACCACATGACTTTTACATCGGCGGGAATAGCGGTGGTCGCCCAGTCTGAATAGCCGTGGTTGGTGACCACAGAACCAAGATGCTGGAACTGCTCGTTCTCATACTCCACCGACCCCTTCAGCCAGTTTTCGCTGTCCAGATACATAACGATACCGCACTGGTCGAAGCGATGATGGCTGTCGGAAAAATCGGTTTTCACGATAAAAGAGAAAAATTTTTCCTCTGTCTCCATTTGTAGTAACGGTGCATTGTCATTGCGGAAGTGATAGTACGTCCGCTGCCACAGGTCGGTATGCGGCTCGGTCGTGATTGTAATCTTCTCATCCGTAATGCTGTATTCAGCGGGTTCCCTTATCCAATTGAAATCCATCATTTTTCCTCCTTTATTACCGCAGGTATAGTAAACGAATTTATTATCAGTATTTTTCAATACACATTATATGCAAACAATCGAAGAAAGGCAAGGCTTGAACACAGAGCGGCACGGAAATCAATTTTGAGAGCACAACCGCCATTCCCTGATGGAAACCCGACTCCTGCCTCGCTGCGGTCGGCTCTTTAGTTCTCAAAGCGGGGGATTTCTCCCTCCCGCTTTCTTGCACAGCGATAGATTTATACATGCCAAGAAACCACCCCTGCGCAAGGGTGGCTGATTCATCAACTATTTCGATTGTCAATCTTGCCCGAAGCTATTCTTCCGCAAAAAATACTCATGTTTCATTACTGATAACATCAAGTAGTTTTTCCGGATTAAGCAGGCATCCGAACATTATTTTTGATAATGCCTGTTTCGAACCGGTTGCCCTCTTATAAGAACGTATTATGTTTAGCGCAGTTTTTCTCAGAATATTCATATTCCTCTGCGCGTCGCGGTCAAAGATCCGGCAAAAGTCTTCTCCGAAATGTACATCCAATAGCCAGTGCATCGTTTCCACGGCCCATTCTTTTCTGGCTGTCTCCAGCAGTTCCTTGCTGCTCAATGCCTTGCTGGAAATATAGTAGCGCCACTCGTCGGATGTCTGGCCTTTTTGTTCTACCTGTAGATGTATTGCTCCAATACACTTGATAGATGCCCACTGATCCTTGGCGCTGAGCCAGCTGATATCGTCCGTGCAAAACGCCGTACGTTTCTCGACGCGGCCCCTGTTTTTTTCTATCTTCATAATCCATTTCAGCACGCAGAACATCATCTTGGACGTATTCTTTGATTTCTGCTTTTAGCGAAGCCTGGTTGTCCTTGGCGTCTAACAAGTAATCTGCATGATTCTCTACAATGGTCTCAGCCGTTTTCTTCTGGCAGTTGAGGGCGTCGGCAACAATCATGCAGCCGGAAACATCCAGTTCCTTCAGCAGATCCTGCACGGCCGGGATTTCATTGCTCTTTTCGTCCACCGCCCGCTGGCCAAGAGTTATTCCCATCTCTGATAATTGCGCAGAAACAATATGGAGCGACGATTTCTTGCTGCTTGATTTTGCCGTCGACCGGATGGTCTTCCCGTCAAGGGCGATTGTCATGCCTTTTTTCCCGTTAGGGAGGGTCGATTCGACCCACTGAATAAAGCATTTATTCAGCGGTTCAGGAACAATCATTTTTACCAGGCACAGCATCCAGTAATAGCAAGGGACATCCAGGATGCCGAAGTGCTCCTTCATGAATAAGCGCGTGCGTTCTTCCGAAGCCCACTGGTGAATCTGGCTCACATTTTCAAGACCGCAGAGCAAACCAAGGACAATGATAACGGCTGTTTCTGAAACGCTATACCGATATCCCTCATGATTTCCAACAATCTGTAACTCTTTAAAATAATTCATCAAATCATTCATAGTGTCTTATATGATAACATATCTGGCGAAAAAAAGCATCCTGCAACTGGCTTCTCCACTTCCTAAACCACCGCCGCAAAACTCCCCCAAATCCCGACCGCCAAAAAAATGCCTCCAAGCACATCTGTCGGATAGTGCACCCCCAGATACATCCTCGAAAAAGCGATCATGCAGGCGATGACAAAGACTGCCGCTGCGAACCAGAGCGGCATAGTTTGAAGGTAGAAGAGAAACATCGCAAAGCCCATACAGGTATGTCCAGAGGGAAAAGAAGTGTCCCTGGGCGAAATTTTGACGGTGGTGAGGCTTTCACAGGCCTCAAAAGGCCGCGTTCGCTGCACCAGCCGCTTCACGACCGCGTTGATAATACATTCCCCATAGGCGATCAGAAAAAAAGAATGGATCGCAATGGGCCGGGTCTTATCAAAGCACAGCATCCCAGCCGACAATACGATCCATAGGAACGAACCGTTCCCCAGCCTTGTCACACAAAGCCAGAAACGGTTCGCTCGTTCACTCCTTATTTTATTTTGCAAAAATAATAAAAAAGTCAGTTCCTTGTCTCTCATGCCTTTGCCGTTTCCTCGCTCGGAAAGATGATCTTGTTCACAAAGAAGAAAATGATCATCGAAATGCCGCCGTTCAATACCACTGTCACGATATTATACACGAAATCCGGCACAAAATGTCCGGCCACAGCCACCCACACGCAATTAATGGAGTTGACAATGCAGGTAATCACAATAAAGGCGATCGCGTACCAGAAAATCTGAAACGCTATGTTTCCCTTGCTCCGGAACACCACGTTGCGCTGAATCGGAAAATTCACACATTCCCCAATGATCATCGCCACCATATACGCCCAAAAATAACGCATTCCTCCCGAAGCCGCATCATACCCCAAAATATTCCATTGAAATGGGATCCCAAACAGCGAGACCTCTATGCCAGGCCATCCATAATCCGTTTCCGGCATGAAAGAAAACGCCTTGGGCAGAAATTGAAGGATCAGGTATTTGAAGACGGTAATCAAGTTGCTCACGATCACGAACAATCCGCCTTCCCGAATCCATTCCGCTGCTTTGGGATGCGCCTTTGCGTAATTCTCCCACCAATTTTTTATACCCATATATCATCGCTCCTCGCTCAACCGTTTTTCATACCGCTTGTTCTCCTTCTGGTTCTTGAAATAACCGGAAACAATCTTTCCAATTCCCTTCCAAAAATGCCCGTTTACCGCGTCTACCATGCCCTCAACCATATGCATATCCACAGCGCCCGCTGTCATTTTTGCGATCGCCCGGAACGGCATATTATATATAAATAATATATTCAGGTCTGGCTTTCCGGAAGCATCCGCTTTTTTTTTCCTCTTCTCCAACTGTCCAAACACAAACCGTCCGATCCCGCTCTTGGCATAGGAAAGCTGGCAGATCGCATCGTTTGCAGAAAGCAGCCCCTCCCATTTTCCGCTGGGCACAGCTCTTCCCAGGATCCTGGCAAATTCCGCGTCCGGTACCGCTTTTATCCTGCCGGAATAATAAGACGGCAGCTCCGCTTTTTGATAGGGATTCGGCGCGCCTGAATCTTCCACCTTCCAGTTTTCCACAAGCGGCAGATCCGCACTGGAGCCACCGATCATGATCTGATAAACGCCGCCTTCCACGGCCCAGGCATTCGTTTTCATGTTCCAATAACGGAACGAATATTCATCGAATGGAATCGTTATTTTTTTCGACTCTCCGGCCTTCAAAAATACCTTCGCAAAGCCCTTTAATTCCTTTTTGGGTCGAAAGACGGATGGGTCTGGCAACGCAATATACATCTGCGCGATTTCCGCCCCGTCCCGCTCTCCAGTATTCGTGATGGTAAATGTGGCGCCGTCCTTATCGACCGACAAATCCGAATAGGCAAAGCTCGTATAGGAAAGTCCAAATCCAAACGGATAACGCACCTTTGTTCCGCTCGTATCATAATAGCGATATCCCACAAACAGCCCTTCCCGATAATCGGAATTGCGTTCTTTGGCAGGATAATAAGCAAAAGCGGGCGTATCCTCATAAGCCTGGGGATAAGTTTCCGCCAGCTTCCCGGACGGGTTGGCTCTTCCCAAAAGCAGGTCGATCTGTGCTCCCGCCCCTGCTTGTCCCGTCAGATAACCATGCAAAATCGCTTTGCAATGCACCTCCCACGGCATTTCGATCGAAGAACCGGCGGAGATGATTCCAACCACATTTGCGTTTGTTTTGGACAGAGCCTCCAATACCTGTATCTGGTTTTGCGGAATCCGCATATGCGTCCTGTCCAACCCCTCTGATTCGCTGATCTCATTCAGACCAAAGAAATACAGTACCACATCCGCCTGTCCGGCCAGTGACTTCGCCTCCGAAAGCAGGGTCGGATCTGGTTCTCCATCCCTGCGGTATCCACGGCTCGTTCCAACAACGGTAATGTCCGATTCCTTTCGAATCTGCTCAACCACAGTGTCCAATTTGGTCTTGTTGACCATCGACGATCCGGCTCCCTGATACCGCGGATCATAGGCAAAATCTCCCACCACGGCGACCTTCGTGCCCTTTGAAAGCGGCAGGATGCCATCTTCATTTTTCAGCAGCACAGCGCATTCTGCCGCTGCCCGATGCGCCAAGGCATGGTGCGCTTCTACGTCAAATTGCTCATTGAATTTCGTACCATGTCCTTCGGCATTTTTTGTTACCGTCAAAATTGCATCCAACAGCTCGTCCACCCGCTCGTCCATCACCGACTCGGGTAGTCTCCCACTCTTCACCGACTCGATCAATTCTCTCGCGCTGGCCAGACCGGGATTGGGCATTTCGAGATTGGAACCGGCGATCACGCCGTCCGTATGGTCGTTGGAACCGCCCCAGTCCGTCACGACCATGCCGTCAAAACCCCAGTCCTTCCGCAGAATATCGGTCAGCAGATGCCGACTCTCGTTTGTGTATTCACCATTCAACTCATTGTAGCTGGACATAATGCACTTGGCGCCGCCTTCCTTGACCGCTATTTCAAATCCGGTCAGATAAATTTCCCGGAGGGTACGTTCGTCTACCACGGCGTTCATCGCCATGCGACGCTCCTCCTGCGAATTGACTGCGAAATGCTTGATACAGGCATAGACTCCTTTTTTGTGCAGTCCGCGTACATAGCCGCTCGCCATCTTTCCCGCCAGATAAGGATCCTCCGAAAAGTATTCGAAATTTCTGCCACACAAGGGGCTGCGTTTGATGTTCATCCCCGGCCCCAACAGAATATTGACATCCTCTGCCAGCGCCTCTTCCCCCAGCGCCTCGCCCACTTCTTCTCCGAGCTTCGGATTCCAACTGTTCGCCATCGTAGCGGCCGTAGGAAAGCAGGTCGCAGGAAGCGAGGCGTTGAGTCCCAGGTGGTCGCCCGCTCCTGCCTGTCTGCGCACGCCATGCGGTCCATCGGAAAGGATCATAGCGGGAATATGAAGTCGTTTGATCTCCCAGGTGTCCCATTCTCCGTGACCGCCCAGGATGGCCGCTTTTTCTTCCAGCGTCATGTTTTTTATTAATTCTTTATGCTTCATATCTTCATCCCTCTATCACGATTCCTACTCTTCCTCTTTCCTCTTCTGGTAGGTTCCATATACCTTCCAGCACAAGAACGCCAGCACAGCGATTACGATTGCGTCTACGACATACATCGTCATCTTCCACGAAGCCATACCGGTCGAAAGGTTTGCTTCATCATACTGGCGGCTGTTGGCGACGACATACAAAATATTCTTGGCTGCTTCACGCATTGCCTGTTTGGCGCCGTTGGTATCCCGGAAACGGACATCGTTCGTCTCGGTCGGATAGTTGACAAGCATCAGATCCGTGCCGTTGCGGATGGCCTGGTCGGCGCTCATATAGCCGTACACGCCAAAGTAATCCGTCTCGACAAAGCCTCTGAATCCCCACTCATCCCGGAGCACGGTCTTCTGCAATTCCTTGCATCCGCCCGCCCAGCGATTTCCAACGTAGTTGAAGGAAGACATCACGGCGAGGGAATCTCCGATTTTCACGGACATCTCAAACGGCTTCAGATAGACTTCCCTCAACGCCTGCTCATTCGTCCAGGTGCAGATCATCGAGGTTCGGTTTCCTTCCTGATCATTCAAGGCAAAATGCTTCATATACGCATAGACGCCGTTCTCCTGCGAGCCCAGAATCGCATTGGCGGCAATATATCCGGACAGAACCCCATCTTCTGAATAATACTCGAAATTTCGTCCGGCAAAAGCGGTACGGTGCGTATTCATAGCCGGCGCATACCAACCGGACACATCCATTTCATTCGCCATCTTGCCGATCGAATCCCCAAACTGATGCGCCAAATCCTTGTTGAAGGTCGCCGCGATCACCACGCCTACCGGGAATCCCACGGAACCCACGCCGGTGAAATTGTTGTTGATCGAAGCCGGACCATCACAGTCATTGGTGCGTACCTTTTCCACAGAGGCTACCGAGTTGGTCTGATAACCGCCCAGAGAGATCACCGCATTCATATCGTCAAGACTCATCTCGTCCATCAGAGAATCCCACTGAGGATCGTCCTTTTCGAGCCCGCGCATATCGACGAGCTTCAACCCATTTGAGGCGCTGGTCGTGATATCCTCCGCGTCCGGATCTTCGTCAGCCGCCGTCGCCTCTTCGGTCAGATAATTGCTGATATTGAAGAAGGTGTCCTTGGCTTCCTTGGCCATTTCCATGCTTGCCGGAGCCGCCGTCGCCGCATCGTAGTTGGCAAACTTATCCGCTCTCGAAAGATACTCCACCTCACCCTCGGCAAAGTCGAATTGATTCGTCGCCGTAATCTTGTCGCTCTCTCGTTTGTTGTCGCCCGAGTAGTTGATTGTCTCGTCAACTGTGTAGTTTTGAGAGTCAATTTTATTATGAGAATCCGAATTGATAGAGATTTCGTAATCCCCAGCCTCCAGCACATAGCCCTTGGCTTCCTGGTAGTCGTAGCTGGCCATATCCTCTACGGCAAAATCAATCGTCACGGTTTCGGAAGCGCCCGGCTCCAACAACCCCGTCTTTTCAAATTGAATCAGATTGGCCGATGCCTTTTCAATCCCCCCATTCGTATAAGGCGGGTTGAAATAGCATTCCACTACGTCCTTTCCTGCCACATCACCCGTATTTTTGACCTCTACATCGAAGCGAATATGACCATCCTTTTCTTGAATCTTTCCCATCTTCTGTTCAAACGTCGTATAGGACAGACCGTAGCCAAACGGGTACTGCACCACATCGTCGTACTGGATCAGTCCCTCCTCCGCCGCCGTTTCATAGAAGCGATAGCCCACATAAATTCCCTCGACATAGTTCACAAAGGCCGGTTTGTAAATGATCGGCTCGCCCGTTCCAAAGTTGGCGGATTCCACCTGAAAATCATCCATATTGGTATAATTCAAGTCGCCAAAATTGTTCCACCACGGCGCCGCCTTAAAATCACGAAGATAGGTGTCCACTGTCCTCGCAGATGGGTTGATCTGTCCTGCCACTATCTCGCCAAATGCTGTAAATCCCACATGCCCCTGGGAAGCCGCCCAAAGCACGGATTGAATTTGGTCAAAATCATCGACAAAGCCCAGGTTCATCGTATTCGAGCAGTTGACTACGATAATTACCTTTTCGAAATTGTCGCAGACGAGCTGCACCAGCTCTTCTTCCCGGTTCGACAGATCCAGATAGGTGTCGCCCTCATCCCAGTCATTGCCCTCGTTGACCGTATCGTCATAGGTTCCGTTGTAGAAATCCGTGCCGTCATTCCAGGAGCCGTCCACGACTGCTGGCATATCGGTCGGAAGGTCGGCCCCCTCGCCGCCGGAACGCGCTATGAAGATCATTGCCGTATCCGAAAAATCCTTTGCGTTTGTCATCAGGTCGTCCGTATAGGCAGAAACGTTTGGCTCCGGCAGGGTCCAGTCCTGGGCCCACATTCCCACGTCCGGCCGTCCATCCCGATAGGAAACATAAAAATCAGACAGCGCTTGATTTGTCTCAATCCCCTGATCCGCCAGGGCGGCCAAAGGCGTTACCTTTTCATAGGCCTCGTTTAGACCACCGGAACCAGCCCCGCCATAGCAGGCCGCCGTAGAAGCCCAGCCAAACACGTTGAGCTTGGAGCCGGAGGCAAGCGGCAGCAGATGGTTGTCGTTTTCCAAAAGGGCGATCCCCTCTTCGGCGATCTCCACCGCCAAAGACTGCGCCTCCTGAGCGGTCGTTTCTTCAATCGTGCCGCTCCCGGAAATCAGATCCATCATCGTGCTCATCGGCCCTGTCAAAATCATATTGACACAGACCAAAACACCCAAAACCATCGCAATCAATGTGGATTCCCGATATAATCCTTTTTTTGCTCTCGGCTGATTTTTGAAGGCGATCAAGAGAATGATGCCCAAAACAAGAATTACCCCAATGGCAATCAGATAAGACTGCATAGACTGCAAGACGCTGATCACGTCACTCATGTTGATACTTAACATTACTTCCCCCTTCCATTGCAAAATATAACACTATCCCCTTTAATGCTTTTGTTTCTATCCCCCTTTCTTGCAGCATCTTATAACTCACTTTTTTATTATACAACGGAAAAGCCACTTAATCAATAAAAAGCGACACCTATCTCACCTATTATATCAGCCCAAAATGCTGAAATGCATGATACAGTCCATCGTCGTCTACGGCATCCGTGACATAGTCGGCCATAGCCTTGATCTCGTCGCCGCCGCTTCCCATCGCTATACCGACATGGCAGTATTCAAGCATCGGAATATCCACCTTGGCATCCCCGAAGGCATAGGTGTCCTCGATATCCGCTCCCAAATGCTTCAAGAGGACATAGATGGCGTGTGCCTTTGTGATATCCTTCACGCCCAGATCCCCGAACAGAGCCGTCTCCCCCGCTCCTCCCCAGGTTCCAGGCATCAAATCCGGGAACTCCTCAACGGAATCCAGGTGATCCTGATAGTGGTTCAGCACAAAACTCACTTTGTTTACGTCGTCGCGGTACAGCTCCCCGTCGAATATCATTTCCGGAAAGGCAGACCGTACGGTAACATCCATCGTATCACGGCCTTTTCTTCCCATATACTCCTTGATGGTGGGCTGCGCCACCTCTTCAAAATGCTCGCTGGCAAAAAGCCCGTTGTTGCTTTCCAGATAAAACTCCAGCCCGCGTTCATGCAGCCAGTCTACGATGTGGCGGCACTGCTCCGCCGTGATCAACTGGTGCATGACCACCTCTCCCTCATCCTCGACATAGGCGCCGTTTCCGCCAATCATACCATCAAGTCCGATCTCCCAAATATAATCATATACCTCGGCCCGGCTCCTGCCCGTACTGATATAGACACGATGCCCGTTCTTTCGTGCCTGCCGAATGGCATCCCTGGCCGTATCCGGAAGATGATTCTCATAATCCACCAAGGTGCCATCCACATCAATAAAAATAATTTTTCCCATTGCCCTTCTCCTTTTCAGACCTTCCCAAAAATGTGCCATCACTTTTGTATTACCATTTTTTCACGAAACATGCAACCCCATTATTTATGGAAGCACTGATTTAATCGTATTTCCTCAAAAGTACGGAAAAATGTCTCTGATTTCTCGCTCTGGAGCCTGACCATATCCGCAAAGATACCGCCGCGCTCCATCA
>JAFUXY010000279.1 GCA_017477005.1 Lachnospiraceae bacterium
CCGTGTCTGATGTCACAGGGACCGTTGCTGTCCATTTCTGTCCATTTACCTACCAGTCTGCATCCGGGACACTATAATTCACACTTCTAAAGCCTTCTCCGTTGATTCTGATTGACAACGACGGCTTTGTTGCGAACGCCCCATCAATCGTACCGGATACCGTGAAGTACACCGTATCTCCCTCGTAGATCGGAGAGTTGTCCCCTGCACGACGGGAGACTGACTTCACTGCAACACCACTAACTGTGGCACTTTTCGGATCAAGAGTCAATTTGGAAAGATCATAGAAAGCCTCATAAGTTGCCTTATTGTCACTGCCAGTACCCATTACTTTCTCTTTATAGTAGTCTGTGACCTTCTCACCAGTAATTTCAGCAGTCGAAGCCACCACCCTCAACTTTGAGTTCTTGATGTCGTCTACCTTCACCACATACTTAAATGTATGTTCATAACCAGTCACCGGCGTAGCCTCGGCCTCATTATCTGCCTCTGTAGCACTATATTGCTTCCAAAGCACTTTCCTCAGGCTCTCACGACCCGTCGTAGCTGCTGGCTCATCATACATACCCACGCCAACGCTAGCAATCTGGTCGTTCGGATCTGTAGCCGTCGGCACATTCACAGTAAATGCAAGATAATATCCACCGACGGCTGCGGCTCCAACATCCGGAGTCACCCCTGTTGCATTATAGTTCAAGGTACCTTTGACCTTGCGTTCAGTGCTCTCGGAATTTCCCGCTCCAACAAACTCAATGTTGGTTTGGAGAATATCGCCACGTACCCCCTTGGCAGTCTCCGTCGAGCCAATAGGAGCGAGAACTACCTCATCAGCTGCTGATGGAGGCATTTCCAACGTCAATCCTGAAAGGTCGTACCAGTCGGTGTGAAGGAGGCCGTCTATCCCTCTCCATTTCACGTACAGCTTTTGCTTGTTTTTGTTCGTAATCTTGACTGTGCTGATATACCCATCTTTGATTACATCAATCTTCGTCGCACTCGTATCGCCGTTGTTATCTACATGTTTCTCAATTGCTCCATCACTTGAACTATTCGCATCCACATCAGTACCGCTCACAGCCGAAAAACTATCATGGACTCCATAGCTAGGATCCAACCCTACATACACACTTTGAGCTCCAGCCGGAAACTCACTTATTTTGTAGGCAAAGAAATATCCGGAACCCCACCATTGCGAAACATGGTTTGCATTAGCGTCAGTAGGTTCTGCCTGATACTTCAGCGTCCCGGTAATTTTCCCATCTTCAACTTTCGCATCGACGCCTTGGAGCATGCTGGCGTTTACTGAAAACCTATCCGTCCCTGAAGTAGTTTTAGAAATATCGTTAATTACTTCATCGCCCTGTGCTGCAGCTTCCAGCTTCGGACCAATTGCGTCGGAATCATTCAATGTGTCCGCTTCTTCGCTGGCAACTTCCTCGACCGCTTCGACTTCCTCTACTTCTTCTGCGTCTTCATTCAGGGCATCCGCCTCGTCGGAAAGGGCTTCGTCCGAAATGATGGCATCAGAAATAGGCTGGTCCTCTGAAACATCAGAGCCATTCCCAGCTTCGTCTACTGCATCCTCAATTGTCTCCTCGGTAGCCTCTTCTACCGCATCCTCTGGCTCTTCCGCAGCCGCTTCCTCAGCGTCCGCCAGATCCTCGTTGGATTCTTCCTCTGCTTCTTCCGCCTCGGTCTCTTCGAAATCCTCCGAAGACGCTTCGTCCTCGATGGCTTCCTCTTCGACCTCGATTTCTTCCTCCCCTGCGTCAAGCTCTTCCGCAGAGAGGTCGTCTGACGCTTCCACCGCCGGTGCCTCAAACGCGCTTGTCGGGCTGAGGTTTACTA
>JAFUXY010000280.1 GCA_017477005.1 Lachnospiraceae bacterium
ACAACGATACAAATTGACAGAAAGAACGCCGTCACGAAAGGGCTTACGGATCAGTTATTGCCGGGCAAGACCGGAGAAGAAATCTTTTTTGGAACGAGGAGAGAATGAGAGTGAGAGAGGATAATTGAAGGAGGTAATGCTTTATGAAAAAAATTATATCACTGGTGTTGGTATTTATCACGGCTTCCTCTATGGTTTCGGGCTGCAGCAGGAATCAGGCCTCGTCTGAAGCGCCTGCACCCGCTGCGGCTTCTTCCGAGGAGGCTTCGGCTGCTGTGTCTGCGCCCGCTGCGGTTTCCTTCAAGGAGAACGCCACGATCAGTTATCTCGGACCGGAAGGAACTTACACAGAGGAAGCGGCCGAAACCTTCTTTGATGCTGCGGATAGTTTTCTGCCGAAGGAGACAGTGGAGGAGGCTTTGGAGGATGCGGCCGCAGGTGCAGCGGACTACGCCGTGATACCACAAGAAAATACGATTGGCGGAGCAGTTACCAATTATGTTGACGCACTGTTGGCCCGCGATGACGTGTATGTGGTCGGAGAAGTGGTAATTCCGATCAATCAGACATTGATGGGGGTTTCCGGGGCGACCATCGAGGATATCAAGACTGTGTGTTCGCATGCGCAGGGGATCAAGCAGTCCGAGAAATGGCGCAAAGAGAATATGCCGGATGCGGCGGCCAAGGAGATGGCAAGCACGGCGGCCGCTGCCGCATATGTTGCCGAACAGCAGGACAAGTCGATCGCCGCGGTGGCGGCGCCGGGAGCGGCCGCATTGTATGGGCTTGAAGTATTGGCCGAGAAGGTGCAGATCACGGATGCGAACAAGACGCGGTTTTACGTGTTGTCAAAGGAGCGTATGACCGGCGGTACAAACGCTGTCTTTGCCGCCACCTGTGAAGCAAGCAGGATAGACGATATCATTGTAGAGATACACAATGCGGGAGTCGAGCTTGTCACGATCCACGACCGTCCCGAGGGCAGCAAACTCGGGAAGTACAACTATATTATCGAGGTCGAAGCCATCGATGGCATCATGGAGGATCAGATTAACGAGATAAGCGCTGTCAATGACATACGGTTTCTGGGGAGCTTTGATACGGTGGAAAAATAGGTGTGGTTGGGACGTGTGATATTCCTGATCCCATTTTATGTTGAAATTTCAAGATTATAAAAATCGGCATAGTGGAAATAGTATTCCAATTATGCCGATTTTTTCATGGATAAAATGTCCTTAGACTACTCGCCTTTAGAAACTCAGGGTGTTTTTGCGTCCAGTCATTCATAAAGGTTTTCTGGAAATCGTAATCAAAAGGACTGCCGCTGTTTGTAGAATCGGTCTTCAGTGAAAATGTAACGTATCTTGAAGCCCCCTTTTATTGGTGAAAAAAAGAACATTGATTTTTCAAATATATTCGTAGAAAAACGCTGATAATTTTCTATAGGCTAGCTATTGTGTGATTTCTTGGTAAATGGTATGCTTTATGAGTAAATTTTTAATCTTTTTTTGGAAACGCTGATTAATGTTTCTATGGACTTGCTTTTGCGTATATGCGAGGTGGCAGATGATGACGTTTGATGTAGTAGAGCAGCCTTACTTTTGTCGTACAAAGGACATTTGATGATAAGGATAGTCTGATTGTGAAGTATATCTCCGATAAAGAGCATACGCCGGACGGTTCAGTGGTATTGCTGACAGGGGTAGGATAACAAATTCCACGTTTTCTTTGGAAGCATTAAATTTGATAGAGAATCGCTCATTTGCTTTAGGCGGACTGTATATTGGTTTGAGTGTATTATTTTGTGTTTTGGGGGTTTATTGTGGGAAAAGATTTTTTCTTGTGATGAAATGAAAGGAGAATGATGTGCTATGATTAAAACAATTTTACTGGATATCGACGGGACGCTGACCAATGATGAAAAGGTAATCACTCCGAAAACAAAAAAGGCGCTTCTGGCGGCACAGGAAAAAGGTGTGCGTTTGGCGCTGGCCAGCGGTCGCCCGGATATGGGACTTTTTAAGTGGGCGAAGGAGCTTGAAATGGATACGCATCACGGCATTTTTGTCTGCTACAACGGCGCAAGAGTGGTGGACTGCGAAAGCGGGGAAGAACTCTTTTCCCAAAGCCTTTCAAAAGAAGAGGCAAGGGCGGTGCTTACGCATTTGAAACAATTTGATATTACGCCGATCATTGCCCGTGGTGAATATATGCACACGACAAATGTGTTTGGCTGTACGATCGATTACAAGGGAGCGCCCTTCAATGTGGTGGAATATGAATCCAGAGGAAATAATTACATTCTCTGTGAGCACAAGGATTTGGCTGAGTGGATAGATTTTCCGGTGGAGAAGATATTGACGGCCGCGTCGCCTGCGTATTTGAGGGCGAATTATGAAGAAATGCAGAGACCGTTTGCCGATAGTTTGAGCTGCATGTTCACCGGTGATTTCTATTTCGAGTACACGGCGCAGGGAGTAAATAAAGCCAAAGCAATTGACGCGGCATACACAAAGCTTGGTATCACGAAGGATGAAATGATCGCTTTCGGTGACGCGGAAAATGACTTGCCTATGCTCGAGTTTGTGGGATGCGGTGTAGCAATGGGAAATGCGGTCGATGTAGTCAAGGAAGCGGCGGATGAGGTGACGCTGGATAACAACAGTGACGGGATTGCCGTATCACTGGAGAAGCATGGACTGGTATAGTATGGACATTAAAAATATGCTATAATCACAAACGTTGAAGAAAATTTTAGTATAAAGGAGGGTGTATCCATATGAGTTTACCGAAAGATTTTTTGTGGGGCGGAGCAGTGGCGGCACATCAGCTCGAAGGCGGCTGGGATGAGGACGGCAGGGGACCGTCCGTATCGGATGTGATGACCGGAGGATCAAACACGGTAAAGCGCCGCATCACCGATGGCGTGGTTGAGGGTGAGTATTACCCGAATCACAAGGGAATCGATTTCTTCCACACCTACAAGGAGGATATCGCGCTCTTTGCGGAGTTGGGCTTCAAGTGCTTTAGAACCTCTATTTCATGGAGCCGTATCTTCCCGAAGGGCGACGAGACGGAGCCGAACGAAAAGGGATTACAGTTCTATGATGATATGTTTGATGAAATGCTTAAGTATCATATTGAGCCTGTGATCACGCTTTCTCATTTCGAAATGCCTTATTATCTGACGCAGGAGTACGGCGGATGGACGAACCGGAAGCTGGTTGACTTTTTCGTGCGTTATGCCGAGACGGTAATGACCCGTTACAAGGACAAGGTCAAGTACTGGATGACGTTTAATGAGATCAACAACCAGGCGAACATGGCAAACGACATTTTTGGCTGGACAAATTCCGGTATTCGTTATTCGCAGCTTGACAATCCCAAGCAGGCCTTCTATCAGGCGGCACACCACGAGCTTCTGGCGTCGGCGCTGACCGTGAAGAAGGGACACGAGATCAACCCCGACTTTTGGATCGGATGTATGATCGCTATGGTTCCTTATTATCCTTTTTCCTGCGATCCAAAGGACGTGCTGTTTGCCAATCAAAAGAACCACGAGAAGTTCCTGTTTTCGGATGTTCATGCCAGAGGACATTACCCGAAGTATGCGCTCAAGGAATGGGAGCGTACGGGTAATGGGCCAAAGATGGAGCCTGGCGATGAAGAAATATTGGCCGAGGGCAAGGTGGATTATATCGGATTTTCCTATTATATGACCCAGACGGTCAAGGCGGATGCCGATTCTGCGGGCGGCGGAAGCGGTGATGGTGTGACCGCTGGCGCAGGAACCGTTGAGAATCCGTATATCAAGGTATCGGATTGGGGCTGGGGCATTGACCCGGTGGGGCTGCGTTATGCGCTGAATGTGTTGTATGAACGCTATGAGCTGCCGATGTTTATTGTGGAGAACGGTCTCGGCGCGTTTGATAAATTGGAAGAGGACAAGACCTGCGATGACTCTTATCGTATTGACTATCTTGGCGCGCATATTAAAGAAATGAAAAAGGCTGTCGAGGAGGACGGTGTCGAGCTGATGGGTTACACGCCTTGGGGCTGCATTGATGTGGTATCCTTCACGACCGGCGAGTATGCAAAGCGTTATGGTTTCATTTATGTAGATATAAATGACGGCGGCGATGGCAGCGGTGAGCGGTACAAGAAAAAATCCTTTGAGTGGTATAAGAATGTAATCGCTACGAACGGGGCTAGTTGTAGTTAGCGTGCGTATTTTGCACGCTTACGGAAACTGCCATTCGAACGGAACAAGCAAATGTATCGGCAAATAATGCAGCTTGTCTGCATTGACTATGCGGTCGATACATTTGTGCAGTGGATCGTGCAGGGACATATCGGCTCCACTTGGCAGAACGGACAGTATGTGCGTACCAGGGATATGAAATATGTCCGTCCGGCATTCGAGGATATCCTTGCAAGACCACGCACAATCCCCGGATTGCAAAGCTGGCGATCGAGACGGGCTTTGTGGAAATGATTCTGTTCTCTATCAATCCGGCCTTTGATATGCGTCCGGCGACAGAAGATTTGGATTCCATGTTTGAGGGTTATGAGAAGGAAGAGTTCTCTGGGATCGACCCGGAACGCGCGGAAATGTACCGTCTGTGCGAGGAGAAGAATGTCGGTATCACGGTCATGAAGGGGTTCTTTGGCGGCAGGCTGTTTGACGCAGAGCGTTCCCCTTTTGGAGTGGCCTATACTCCGGCGCAGTGCATTCATTACGCGCTGACAAGACCGGGCGTGTCATC
>JAFUXY010000281.1 GCA_017477005.1 Lachnospiraceae bacterium
ACGATGTTTTCCTTTGCCGTTTTCACGAAAAACCACAGCGACTGGTTCCTCTATGCGGCTATGCTCCTTGTTTTTCTCGTGGCAGTGGGGCTGTGGGCCAAGAGTTTTTCGGTCAATGAGCCCTATGCCAATCCGGCGGAGCATCGCAAGATACGGGCAAAATGGCGGAACATCCGACGGTGGGCGACCGTGGCGGGCTGTGCTTTTGCGTTGGCGGTTTGCAATCTGACGATTGTGGACGCAATGAGTCACCAGGAGGTTTCGCTGTCTCCGATTGAGGAGTCCGAGCAAGACGG
Source organism: Lachnospiraceae bacterium (assembly GCA_017477005.1). Lineage (GTDB taxonomy): Bacteria > Bacillota > Clostridia > Lachnospirales > Lachnospiraceae > RGIG4930. The sequence goes on from JAFUXY010000281.1 coordinate 297, forward strand.
TGAAAATGTCTACGTGAGCTTCGACCAGGTCAGTGACGGGCATCTGCACCGCTTCGCCTACGAAACGGAAAATGGCGTCGCGATCCGGTTCATCGTGATCCAAAAACCAAACTCTTCGTCCTATGGAATCGGTCTCGATGCCTGTGATATCTGCGGCGAGACCGGGTATTACGAGAAGGACGGACAGGTCGTGTGCAAGCTCTGCGATGTGGTCATGAACATCTCCACAATCGGATTCAAGGGCGGCTGCAACCCGATCGTAATTCCGTATGAGATCAAAAACGGCCGAATCATCGTGCCGATCGCGGGGCTGATGGAATATGAAGGGGAGTTTAAGTAAGGACTCGAGCAAAGCAGCGAGTTTATCAATTTAGAAAGCAGGACCAACACATGTTTATCCGGATGATAGCGAAGGCGTTCGTGAGACAATGGAAAAAAATGGCGATGATCGCGTTTACCATCGCGCTCGGGGCTTCCCTGGCGACGGCGATGCTGTCCGTGCTCATGGACGTGGGCGACAAGGTGAATCAGGAGCTGAAAGCCTACGGCGCGAATATTACCGTTGTGCCAAAAGACGCTTCGGTAATCAGCGACCTGTACGATGTGGGCAGCGAGGACATTTCGGCCGGGTATCTGGACGAAAAGGAACTCGGGAAGATCAAGACGATTTTTTGGGCGTTCAACATCGTGGATTATGCGCCGTTTGTTTCGGCAGAAGCGACCCTCGATGGAGAAGAGGTAATCGTCAAAGGCACCTGGTTCAACCACCATATGGAGCTGCCGACCGGGGAGGAATTGGACGCCGGAGTTGCGTCGATGCGCAGCTGGTGGGAAATCACCGAGGGCGATTGGGCGAACGAGCAGGGCGAAAATAGCGGTCAGGCGATGGTGGGCCAGGCAGTGGCGAAAAAATACGGCCTCCATGCGGGAGACAAGATTCTTCTGCGGGGCGAGGCCGCCGACGAAGAGGTGGTCGTAGCGGGCATTTTTGACGCAGGCGGCGACGAAGACGACCAGATTTTTCTGCCGCTGGACAAGGCGCAGGCGTTGTCGGGGCTTTCGGACAAGGTGGAGAGCATCGAGGTCTCCGCTTTGACGACGCCGGACAATGAGTTGGCGCAGAAGGCGGCAAAGGACCCGGGCTCCCTATCGGTGGCGCAATACGAGACGTGGTATTGTACGGCCTATGTCAGCTCCATTTGTTATCAGATCCAAGAGGTAATCACCAACTCTGTCGCATCCGCAGTCCGGCAGGTGGCGGACTCAGAGGGACAGATATTGAAGAAAACGCAGCTTTTGATGATTTTGATTACGATTTTATCTATGATCGGCGCGGCGCTCGGCATCTGCAATCTGGTGACGGCATCGGTGATGGAGCGGTCTTCTGAGATCGGGCTGATGAAAGCGGTGGGCGCGCACAATTCTGCGATTACCGGTCTGGTGCTTTCAGAGATTTTATGTACAGCGGTAATAGGCGGCATCCTGGGCTTTCTCGCAGGGCTGGGATTCGCGCAGATCATTGGCCATTCGGTATTCGGTTCGGCGATTGCTATGCGGCCGATGGTCATTCCAATCGTGGCGGTACTGGTGTTTTTGGTGACGCTGATCGGAAGCATTCCGGCCATCCGGCTGCTTCTTTCGCTGCGGCCGACGGAGGTGCTTCATGGGAGGTGAAATGAAAAAAAGGCGCATGTATCTGCGGATGGTTATGGCCTCGTTGATGAGGCGGCGGTCTCGCATGGTGATCGCGCTTTTGGCTATTGCGATCGGGGCTACGATTTTGTCGGGGCTTGTGACGATCTATGTCGATGTGCCAAGGCAGATGGGCGCGCAGTTTCGCAGCTATGGGGCGAATATGTTGTTTGTGGCGGCAGGTGAGTCGATGACCCGGGAAGAGGTTCAGGAAGGGATTGCGAAGATTCGAGCCGATGAGCTGGTGGGCGCGGCGCCGTATCATTATGAGACGGTGCGGATCCATGATCGTCCGGTCTTGGCAGCGGCAACGGATATGAAGGAAGCGAAGGCCACGAGCCCCTTTTGGCGGGTGGACGGCGAATGGGTCGCTCAAAATGGAGAAATCATGATCGGAAAGAACGTGGCGGACACCTATCGGTTGAAGGTAGGAGATGCGTTGGAGGCCACGTTTGCGCCGGAGGAGGCCGATGAGGACGATCTCGACCGATCCGTCAATTTTGTGGTAACAGGCGTGCTGGACACCGGTGGGAAGGAAGAGGATTATGTCTACATGACCTTTGACGATCTCGAGGAGCTGATTGGAAAGCCGTTCGGCTTTGACGTGTGCGAGCTGTCGATTCAGGCGACGGCCGACAAGCTGTCCGCCTATGCGGATGAGATTACGGAATCGGTGGAGGGCGTGCAGGCGAGGTTGGTGAAGCGGGTCACGGAATCGGAGACGACCGTGCTCGGCAAGCTGCAGGCTTTGGTACTTCTTGTGACGGTAATCGTGCTGGCGCTGACGATGATCTGCGTTGCGACAACGATGACGGCGGTGGTGGCGGAACGACGCAGGGAGATTGGGCTTCGAAAAGCGCTGGGCGCGTCGAATGGAAGTATTGTGGCGGAATTCATGGGCGAGGGCGTTGCTCTCGGCGCAGCCGGGGGGATCTGCGGCGCCTTGCTCGGGTTTTTGTTTGCGCAGGCGGTGTCGATCAATGTGTTTAATAGTTCGATCGCTCCGAAGCCCTTGCTTTTGCCGCTGACGATGCTGGTTTCTGTGTTGGTGACCGGGGCTTCCTGCCTGATTCCGATCCGCAGCGCCACAGAAGTAGACCCGGCGTTGGTATTGAAGGGCGAATAGAGAGATTCCGACAAATGACGCGGCGAAGAGAGGAGAAGAATATAGTACAATGGCTTTACTGGAATTAAAAAATGTTTCGAAAATCTATGGCAATCTGCACGCCTTAGACCATGTGAATATCAAGGTGGAAAAAGGGGAGTGGGTGGCGATCATGGGGCCGTCCGGCTCCGGCAAGAGCACAATGATGAATATTATCGGCGCCTTGGACAAGGCAAGCGAGGGGGAGATCCTGCTTGACGGCGTGGATATTGGGAAAAAGAGCGCCAAAGAGCTTACCAACATTCGCCGGGACAAGATCGGCCTGATTTTTCAGCAGTTCCATCTGGTCAGCTATCTGACGGCGGTGGAAAATGTCATGCTCGCCCAGTATTATCATAGCATACCGGACGAAAAAGAAGCGCTCGAAGCGCTTGATCGGGTCGGATTGGCTGACCGGGCCAGGCATTATCCGAGCCAGCTTTCGGGCGGCGAGCAGCAGAGG
>JAFUXY010000282.1 GCA_017477005.1 Lachnospiraceae bacterium
AGTGCATACGCTGCCAAAAGCGCCGCGTACATCACTGCCGAAATCAGAATGCGAAACAGCCTGCTCTGTTGCTTCTTTGATAAATTTCGGATCATTGGATATACACCACGCAATCCGAATCTACCTTCTGCATTGCCTTCACCGACAGACCCAAAATCTCCTCAAACCGGTCATCGTCGGCTTCCAGCGTGAATTTCTGCATCATAAAATTGACATTCGCATGCTTCACCCCGTCGATTTTCAAAACCGCATCCGTCATCTTCGCCGCGCAATTCGCGCAATCCACTTCACATTTGTATTTCTTTTTCATCTTCTGTCCCCTGTTTTCCAAAACCATTCCGCCACAGCATCAACCGAAATTATACGCCATTTCCAAAAGACCGTCAATCGGGCATCCCCCTTACTTCACAAACCTCTCTATCTTGCACGAGTGCGTTTTGGAATCTGCATCAATTGTTTTGATTTTCGGCAAAAACAACAATACAATGTTGATTTTGCCGAGATTTGATTTATAATATACATTACAGACAACAACATGCGGATTTGGAGGGAAAGCGATGTATTATCATAGACAATTGGAAAAAAAAATTGTTGAATCTGCCAGCGAATATGCGTGTATAACTCTATTTGGAGCAAGACAGACGGGAAAATCCACAATGATCCGAAATTTGTATCCCGAATACGAGTACATTACATTGGATAGCAGCAAAGAGCGTATGCTTGCCACGGATGATCCCGAATTATTCCTTAGCGCGCACGGTATGCCATTAATTATCGATGAGATACAGAAAGCCCCAGGATTGATGGAAAGCATCAAAATTCGAGTAGATGAGGCAAAATTGAAGCGAGTGAATGAAGGAACGCCCTTGCCTCTTATGTATATCCTTACCGGCTCTAATACGCACGCAATACGCGAAAAAGCGTCTGAAACATTGGCTGGCAGAACGGCATTGATAGAAGTAAACTCTTTCTCCGAATGCGAAAAGCTAAAAAAAGAAGGGGGTGAGTTTTTCCCGGATATTGAACTGCTGAAAAGAAAGCAATCGAAACTTGTTCCCAAAAACAGATTCGAAGTTTTTGACGAAATTTTTCTGGGAGGAATGCCCGAATATTGGACATTGAGACCGAATCGCGATACTTTTTTTGAAAGCTATATTGCTACATATCTGGAAAAAGATGTTAGTAGAATGATAAACGTTGGAAGACTTGATGATTTTAGGAAATTTATGCGCATAGTGGCTTTGAGAACATCTCAGCAACTTGATTATACCGAAATTGGAAATGCCGTGGGAATTGATGCCCGAACTGCAAAAAACTGGATATCCGTGCTGGAGTCATCCGGTATAGTGATCATTCTCCAACCTTATGCGAATAATCTAGCGAAACGTATTATAAAAAGACCAAAAATATATTTTATGGATACAGGTTTGTGTGCTTTCCTCTGCGGTTGGACGGATGCAAAGATTTTGGAAGCCTCTGCTATGGCCGGTGCATTCTTTGAGACCTATGTTGTCAGCGAGATCGTTAAGAGTATACGCAATGCCGGAAAAAGGATTGAAAATACGCTGTATTATTACAGAGACAGAGATCAAAAAGAAGTTGACCTGATCATTGATACAAATCAAAGGCTTTATCCGATTGAAATAAAAAAGGGGATAGGAAAAGACAAAGCGAACAAGAACTTTAGGATTTTGGAGCAATTCAGGATGCCTGTAGCGACGGGACTCATAATCGATACCTCCGACAGAATTTTTCCTCTTAACAAAGATACATACTATTGCCCTGTCGGAATAATTGGGTTATAAGAACAACACGAATCGCATAGGAGCGCCCCTGCGGGACTAGCTTTGCGTCACATTCACGCTGTGATTTGGCTCAAAGGACATACCCGCAGGGCAAACTCGCTTTAATCAGCGTTTCCTTATAATCTCACTCTTTCAATCGCTCGCCTATGCAGCAGATGAAACCCCTATCTTGCTATGATTATCTCCACATTGTTCTTCTCGCACGCATCTGCCACATTTTCCGGCGGTGGCGAATCCGTCGCCATTATGTCAATCCCTTTCCAGCCCATCACACGGTAATAAAAAACTTTTTCCATCTTTCCGCTGTCGCAGAGAAGAATCGTTTTGTCTGCAAATTCGCTCATTGCCCTTTTCACGGAACCGTCTATACCAAGCTTCCCCGTAATGCCACTCTCTCCATCTGCTCCCTCGCATGACAGAAAGCAAAAATCAGCATGCCTGCTCTGCACAAACCTAGCCGCCTCGTCCCCGAAAATACTCTCGTGCCTTGCGTCATAATCACCGCCCGGGATCTCAATATGCATAGTATTATGAAAGCCAAGCTCGCTCGCAATACGAACCGCATTCGTCAGCACGGTCAGCTTCATATCCTGCGGGATGCATTTGGCAAATTCGTAGCATGTGCTGCTGGAATCAATAAACACCGTTGCGCCATTATACAAAAGCTTGGCTGCTGCCTTTCCGATTTTCCTCTTTTCGTCTATGTTTATACGGTTGCGCAGGGAGAACGGCGAAACTACGGTCGTTTCGCTGACATAGGATGCCCCGCCGTGCGTCCGCTTCAAGTCACCCTCCTTCTCCAGCGCGGATAAATCCCTTCGTATCGTAGGAACGCTTACAAAACACAGCCTCGACAATTCCGCCACCGAAAGATAGCCATACTTTCCCAATGCGTCCAGGATAATGCTTTTCCGATCTTCAGGTACCACTTGCCCACCCCTTTCCTGTTTTTACAATATTATTTCAAAGTTGAACAACAATAGCTATACACAGACAATGCAGTACAATCCACTGGTCAAGCTGAATAAATTCCTGGGAGTTCAGGAACGAGATGCAAATGACAGCGTATACAGCATTTTGAAAAGAGAATATCTGGAATTGGATTATGACGCGCATGGAAAGCTCTCCGACACGCTCGTAGAAGATCTTGGCCTGTTTTCCAACTGGAATACAACAAAGGGCGATAGGATGATCTCCATCGCCTCCCACGGAAATTATTTCGACTTCTGCAACATCGAGATCGCAAGGCAGGCATTTCCGAGCTTTTCACGCTTGATCGCGACAGGCTGTCTCCTAATGACTACGCTGCCTACGTCCATCCCCGGCACGACAAGAATTTTTTCCGATTCCTCCGCCACGAGACTGCGTTATCACAATGAACACATTGCGTTCAAGAAAGGCGGATTCACGGTTTACAGCACGGCTCCGGACAAAGACCTGTTCCATTATGTGGATACAGTGTACCTTATGCGCCTTCGGCAAATGTGCGAAAAATTGGGAGCGGATGTAGCCATCTGCATAGAGGGAAACAGGCTGATCGCTCTGTATTGAAGAAAAAGGATATGCCATACCCTATTTGGCCGATGAGAGAACGACTTACAAGATTGGCGCAACTTTCGATTCGGCAGAGAGAACATTGTCAGAGTGGAAAGTACTGCGGCAAGAATGATTCCATGGAATCCGTTTCCATATGCTGCAAAAGCGTGGCGCCTGCGCCTTCGCAGTCGCTGTCTGCGCGGCTTTAGAAATGGAAAATTTGAGAGATATTTTTTCGCCCAAAACAAAAGAACACACAAAAATCCTTGCACCCTCTCACCGTATCAATATTCAGTTCTAATATTGCGCCAGCACCCTCTCCACCACCGCCAGATCCTCCTGGTTTGTGACTTTGAGGTTTGAATATTCCCCCCTCACGAGCTTGATTTTTTGATCAGGAAATGCACGCTCAACGACCATTGCATCATCTGTCAGGCCAAAGAGCCGCTGCCCAGCGATCAGCGTTTCATAAGCCTCCTTCAAAAGACTCGTCCGAAACCCCTGCGGCGTCTGTATCGCCCACACCAAAGAACGATCCGGCGTATGCGCCACGAAGCCCTCCTCGTCTGCCAGCTTCACCGTATCCACAGATGGCACCGCCACCTCGCAGGCCTGATACTGCTTCGTCGCAGCGATTGCATCCGCGATAATCTTCGCCGACACGCACGCCCTCGCGCCATCGTGAACCAACACCCACGGATTATCGACCTGCTTCAACCCCTCATAAACGGACAAAAATCGCTCAGCCCCGCCGCAGACGATCTTTGAAACCTTGCCAAACCCAAACCGCTCCACGATCTGTTCTCTGACAAATACGATGTCCTCCTCGGCCACGACCAAAACGATTTCCGATACCTCGCTTTGTTCAAATGTATGCAAAGGATAATATAAAAGCGGGCGGCCATGCACCTCCAAAAATTGCTTTTTGATGGAGCCTCCCATTCGCCGCCCGGCGCCTGCTGCCAGCAAAATCACAGAAACCTCATCCCGTTCCTTTTTCATATGCGTTCAAACCCTCTCCCCCAGCGCCAACCCCGGCACGGCGTTCAAATCCCATTTGTCCCTGCGTCCGGCGATGTATTCGTAATACCCCGCCGCCCCGATCATGGCGGCATTGTCCGTACATAAAATCGGCGAAGGACAATGAAACCGCACTCCCTTTTGCACGCAGAGTTCCTGAACCGCGCTCCGCAAAGCGCTATTTGACGCGACCCCTCCGGCTAACGCAAAATCCTTCGCGCCAAATTCTTCCATTGCCATCGCCGCATGGTCGCAGAGTACGCCCACGACCGCCTCCTGAAACGAAGCGGCAATATCGTTCGGATTGACCTCTTGTTCCTTCATTTTGAGACCATTGATATAATTCAAAACCGCCGATTTCAGCCCCGAAAAACTGAAATCATAAGGGCTTCCTTCCACCTTCGCCCGCGGAAAGGAAACCGCGGACGCATCCCCGCTCTTCGCCGCCTTTTCGACCAACGGCCCGCCGGGATACCCCAATCCGATCGCGCGCGCAACTTTGTCAAACGCCTCCCCCGCCGCATCGTCCACCGTGCGTCCAAGGATTTCGTATTTCCCATAATCTATGACCCGCACCAAATGCGTATGTCCTCCCGATACCACGAGGCACAAAAACGGCGGTTCCAAAGACGGGTCTTCAATGTAATTCGCCGCAATATGCCCCTCGATATGATGCACTCCGACCAACGGCAGTCCGGCCGCCCAACTAAGCGCCTTGGCCTCCGCCACGCCCACCAAAAGCGCGCCGACCAACCCCGGGCCGTAGGTGCAGGCGATCGCATCCAATTCCCCCAGCTTCACCCCCGCCTCTGTCAAAGCCATCTCGATCACATTGTCAATCCGCTCGATATGCTTGCGCGAAGCGATCTCCGGCACCACGCCGCCGTACAACGCATGGTCGGGAATCTGGGTTGAAATAATATTACTTTTTATACAGCGACCATTTTCAACCACCGCCGCAGCTGTTTCATCGCAGGATGATTCGATCGCCAAAATCCGAATCTGCTTTTCACTCATAGTCCATCCTTGTCCGAAAGCTGAAATGCCAAAATCTTCCATCGTCCCTCGCTGTTCTTGCGCAATGCGAATTTCTGGTACGTGTCCTGATAATCATTGCCCTCGGAAGTCACATAATTGACCAGCACATAGGCCATTTCATTTCCATTCATTTTCTTGTACGCCACGTCGCTCGTATCGCAAACGTCCGCTTTGATCATCCGCTTATTCCTGGTCTTGTA
>JAFUXY010000027.1 GCA_017477005.1 Lachnospiraceae bacterium
CTCTTGACAAAGGTCACTTCATAAGAGTTGCGTAGTTTTCAAAATATTATAACACAACTGCCCCCAACTATGCTATATTAAAAATACACAATAAAAAGGAGGCAAAAATGGACAAAAAAGCATTATCCACATTAGAATTCGATAAGGTCATTCACCGTCTGGCGGAGAAAGCCACTTCCGCGCCGGGAAAAGCGTTTGCCGAACGAATTTTTCCGTTGACAAACCTGCGCCGCATTCGCCGGTCGCTGGAGCAGAGTGCCGATGCGCAGAATCGAATTCTGCGAAATGGAAGCCTTTCTTTTTCCGGCGCCTTTGACGCACGGCCTATGGGGAAACGGCTGTCGCTTGGCACGAGCCTTTCGACCGGAGAATTGCTTTCCGTGGCGTCTTTGCTCTTCGTAGCGCAGACCGCGAAAGAGTACGGCGCGCCCAAGCGGGAAGAGGATCCGGCCGATTCGCTTTCAGAGCTTTTCGAAGGGTTGGCTTTGTTTCCGGCACTAGCCTCCGAAATCCGCCGCTGCATCCTGGCGGAAGACGAGATCGCCGACGATGCTTCGCCAACTTTGTCGCAGATCCGCCGACAGATGGCGCGTATGAACGGGCGGGTTCACGACAAGCTGAATTCTATGGTCAATTCCTCCTTGGGCGACTGCCTCCAGGATCGTGTGATCGTCCAGCGTGACAATCATTACTGTCTGCCTGTACGAGCGGAATTCAAATCCCGCGTTCCAGGTCTCGTGCACGACTCTTCCGCCTCCGGCTCCACGCTTTTCATCGAGCCTATGGCGGTACTCGAATTGGGGAATGAGCTGCGGGCGTTGGAGAACCGGGAATCCGAAGAAATCGAGCGGATCCTTGCGTCCTTGTCTGCGCAGACGGCGGAAATCATCGACGAGCTGATCCGAAATTCCCGGATTTTGGCAGAGTTGGATTTTATTTTCGCCAAAGGCCAATTGGCAGTGGAAATGAACGCGCAATGTCCCATATACAACGACAAGGGGATCATCCGGCTTCGAAAGGCGAGACACCCCTTGCTGGATCCGGCTTCCGTCGTGCCGATCGACGTGTCGCTGGGCGATGATTATACACAGCTCATCGTGACCGGCCCAAACACTGGCGGAAAAACGGTTTCGCTGAAAACCGTCGGGCTGCTGTCCCTGATGGGACAGGCCGGACTTTTGATCCCGGCTGCCGACCGCTGCTCTCTGTCTGTGTTCAGCGACATCCGTGCGGATATTGGCGATGAGCAAAGCATCGAGCAGTCGCTTTCGACGTTTTCATCGCATATGACCAACATCGTACGGATTTTGGACGCTGTGGACAAGGCGCCTACCCGCACCCTCGTTTTGTTCGACGAGCTCTGCGCCGGGACCGATCCCGCCGAAGGCGCCGCCCTGGCCGCCGCTATTTTGGACAAATTGCGTCTCGCCAAGGTGCGGTGTATGGCGACGACGCATTACTCTGAATTGAAGGTCTATGCGCTCTCGCAGGAAGGCGCGGAAAATGCCAGTCTGGAGTTCGATGTCGAATCCCTTTCTCCGACCTACCGCCTTTTGATCGGCGTTCCGGGGAAGAGCAACGCCTTTGCGATCTCGCAGAAGCTCGGTCTGTCGGAGGCGGTTATTTCGGATGCCAAAACAAGGCTGTCCGAGGACTCCCTTTCCTTCGAAGACCTGCTGGTGGATCTGGAAAACAAACGCCGCAAGATCGAGGAGGATCAGATTGCCATTCAAAACGACCGGGCCAGGATTGCCCGGGAGAAGGAGCGGGTGGTCGAACAGCGGGAACGGCTCGCCTCGCAGCGGGCGGACATTATCGCCAAAGCCAATGAAAAGGCTTCCAACATCCTGCGGGATGCCAAGCAGTCCGCCGACGCAGCCATTCGCAATATCCACAAATACGGACAGACCAATCCCGATATTGCCAAGATGGAGGCCTCCCGACGCAATCTCGGGAAGAAGCTCTCCCATACTATGAGCGCGTCGCAGTCCGAAAATGCGTCTGTGCCAAAGCCCAAAAATGCGATCGATCCCAAGAAGCTGAAGATCGGCGACCGCGTTCATGTAGCGAGCCTGAACCTCGACGGCACGGTGCATTCTCTGCCGAAC
>JAFUXY010000283.1 GCA_017477005.1 Lachnospiraceae bacterium
GAATGAACTTCGAAAATATAGTATAACACAAGATAAAGGAGTATGACGATGAAAAAACGAATTTTCTCTATATTATTGGCGGTATCCCTGTTGTTTTCTGCGGTGAGTCCGGCGCAGGTGTCCGCCGCAAAAAAGGCGAAGGACGAGGAAGTGGAATCCATTGTAGAAAGCGACGAAGAGATGCGGGCGATGTGGGTGTCTGTGTACGACTTTGCGCCGCTCGGCCTCAAAAAGAAGGGAAAGGCCGCATTCAAGCAGTCGGTGAAGCAGTTTATGAAAAAGATGGACAACGCCGGGATCAATGTGCTGTTTTGGCATGTCCGCGCCAATGACGACGCATTCTGGGCCAGCGACACCTTTCCGGCGATTTCCCAGTTTGCCGGGAGCAGTGCAGGCGTGGCCAGTGATGTGTATCGTTTTGACCCGCTCGAGGTCGTAGTGGATGCCGCCCATGCGAGGGATATTGAGCTGCATGCGTGGATCAATCCTTACCGTGTCAATGCGTCGGTGTATATGGATCCGGGTCTTCCGCAGAGCCAGAACCGCGTGAAAAAAGCAGTGACAGAGCTGCTGGAATACGATATCGACGGCGTGCATATGGATGATTATTTTTATCATGCGACGGGGGGGTATTGTTCGCCTGCCAACCGTGGCGCGGCGTATCCGATTTCGTTGACCTCTGCACAGAAATGCGCCAATGTCAACAAGCTCGTGAAGGCGCTGTACAAAAAATGCCACAAAGAGGACGTGGTCTTTGGGATCAGCCCCCAGGCGAATCTGGACAACGATCTGGCGAGCGGCGCGGATGTACCGACCTGGCTTTCGAGGAATGGTTATGTGGATTATGTGGCACCGCAGGTGTACTGGACGGATTCGGCGGGTTCGCAGTTGTTTTCGACGAGGCTGGCGCAGTTCTTGTCTTTGCGGCACAATTCCGCCAAGTTCTACGTGGGATTGGCGCTCTACCGTGCCGGTACGTCGAGCGATCCGGGCTGGAGACAGCGGAACGACAACCTGGCGTACCAGGTCAAGAAGCTGCGTCAATCCGGAGCGGATGGGTTCATCCTTTTCTCCGCCCAATATCTGTTCTCACCCCAGGCCGTCAGTGAGGTGCAGAATCTGGCGCCGCTGATGCGGGATTGAGTCTTTTTCGGTGATCGGCGAAGTGCGACATTTGGCACTGTTGATGCGGGATTGAGTCTTTTCTCGGTGATTGGCGAAGTGCGACATTTGGCACTGTTGATGCGGGATTAATTGATGAATATAGAAGAGACGATGGGAGGAAAAATTTTAGAGAAAGGTACGTGTGAGGCACGTTTTGAGGAAATATGGGAGAGCTGCCGCCGAAAAAATGAGACCGTGGACAACACAGTTTCGCGACAGGGCGAGCTCTCCTTGATGCAGTGGCTTGCTTTTCAGCGAGGCAAGTGGGAATCGAATCGACAGAAAACGCCGATGCAGAAGCGGTCCGATTTCGTGGAAATCTGTGCGGCGTACGTTCGTGAGCGGCTGGACCAGATGTTTGCGGCAAAGACAGTGCAGGCGCTTGAGCGCGGCTGCCTGCACACGGCCGACCATTTGGGCGGGCTCTATTCGCCGCAATCTTTTCAAGGCGATCTGCTTTTTGGACAGATGCTTGGGGCGGACTGTATTCCATGCTTTGCAGCGGGCAGCGTTACGCTCCACAGCAGCACCTATGGCAGAGGGATTCAGTATTATTCTGAAATGGATGCGATCGGGAAGCTGCCGCTTTTCGCTGGGAAATACGCAAAATATGCGGCTTCTCTGACAGGGGCGTTGGAGGAAAACGCCCTCGAACGTGCGGAAAAAAGGGCCGCTTCGATTGAAGCGGGGGATGTCCGGCAGAGCGTTTTGGATATTTTGCAAAAGCATTACCGCTCGAAAGAAGTAATGAAAAAATCCCGGTTTGCGGATCAGGTCACAGCACTCGGCGTGCGACTTTCCGCAGATCTTGGAGAATTTTTCGCAGACTATCCTCTTATCTATTTGGAATCCGAAGAAGTGTCCGCCAGGCTGTTTTGCCGGGATGCTTTGGATGAGTCTTCGTTGGTTTCGTGGTTGTTTTCTAATCGTGCCATTCTCTCGGAGTTGAACCGGGAAAAGGATGGGGACGGGACGTCGTTGGCGGGGCGTCTCTTCCGTGGAAACGATGGCAGAGGGCATATGTTTCCGATGCGGCTTGGCGAGGACGGGGTGCTCCGGGGAGCTTCGATCCGGGGCGAAGAGCTTTGCGTTCCCGGTGATCTGTCGTCTTTGGCAGAGGCGGTTCAGAGAAAGATTATTTTTGTCGCCCCGTATCTGCGGGCGTGGATGCTGGCGTTTGCGAGAGGATTCACCTGGTACGGCGGCATTTTTCAGTCTCTTTACCTTCCCAAATGGCAGCAGAAAACAGTCGCTGCACTGAAGCGGGCTCATTTTGTAGACTTGGCAGCGGAGGTAGAAAAATGGGATACCTCCGGCTATATCAGCGGCCCGATTTTCGCGCTGCATGAAACAGCGGAAGGCGCCTTCCCCGCCGGGCCTGTGGAGTGGCGGCTTCACCCGCCGAGTGAAAGACAGATTGAAGAACTACTTTCAACCACAACCGTGGAATCCGCCCACAAAATGGGTGTCTTCGAATTTTACCCTGATTTGTTCCCCGCAGAGCAGAGGATGCGGGGATGGTATGAAGCGGTGGGGCGGTGGATGAAAGAAGCAATCAGAGCTTGTACCACCATCGAAGATCAAGGGATTGCCAATGCCTGTTCAGTAGTAGGTCTTTGATATCTTCGAGCGGTATTTGGATTCAGATACAAGATCCATTGCCATTCATTGCTTGGGGGTATAAAGATGGCTTGTGGATAAGCTGTGAATGGCAACAGCAGTTTGTTTTTCGCAAGTTTATGGTTGCGAAATGAGTACCAGGGTGTTATACTGAAAAAGCGACAGAGCGATCAAGATCTGTCAACGCAGGGTAGATGCAGTCTTATTTTCTCATTTTCATTTCTGAAATCAGATTTCCTGCTTTTTATTACCATTTATCTATACAATTGAAAGCGGGAGATGCGGATTGAAGCCTCTCCCGCGGAGGGAGGGCATATGACGAGACTGACGGAGAAGATGTACGCTTATCCGGCCGTGAAAAACGACGACTGGAAGAGGCTGACGGGGCCGGTGCCGGTCCGGCTGACCAACGACTACCTGTTCCGGGCGCTGATGCAGAGCGACGAGGGGATCCTGAAGGCGGTGGTGGCGGCGGTTCTGGGGCGGAAGCCGGGGGAGATTTCCTCCGTGGAAATCCGGAACCCGGTGCTGCTGGGGGACGCACTGGGGAGGAAGGGCTTCGTCCTGGACCTGCAGGTGCTGGTGGACGGGAGAGAGGTCGTCAACATGGAGATGCAGGTCTGCAAATACGAGGGGTGGAACGACAGGTTCCTCGGCTACCTCTGCCGGTCGTTCGACCGCCTGAACCGCGGCCAGTCCTACCGGGAGACGAGGCCGGTGCTGCAGGTGGCGTTCCTGGACTTCGTCCCGTTCGAGGGCGAGCCGGAGTTTTTCGCGACCTACAAGATGAGGAACGTGAAGACGGGGAGGGTGTACACGGA
>JAFUXY010000284.1 GCA_017477005.1 Lachnospiraceae bacterium
CGCGTCCTCCAAGGATCCCTTTGTATTAGAGAAACGGATGATCGGAGTCGCAATGGCGAAAGATACGCCCGCCGCGATTACAGCCGAAAGCAATACTCCAAATGTCGAACCCTTTGGCGCCATGGCCGTGAACGCAATCACGCTGCCCGGTGCCGCCGGTCCGGTCAATCCCAGACCGAAAATAGTGTTGTAGATCATGGCCGCCATACTGCCGCCGATCGTCGCCAAAAGCAACAGCGGATTCATCAGGATGTACGGGAACGAAATTTCGTGGATACCACCGAACAAATGTACGATCAATGCGCCCGGCGCTGAATCCTTCGTAGCCTTGTCCTTCGACCACAGCCAATAAGCCATCAATACGCCGGTGCCCGGTCCAGGGTTGGTCTCTATCATATAGAATACCGAACGTCCCATTTCCTCCGCCTGCTTTGCGCCCAACGGTGTGAAAATACCGTGGTTGATGGCGTTGTTCAGGAACAATACCTTTGCCGGTTCTACAAAGATCGAAACCAGCGGAAGCAAACTGTTGTCGATCAACACCTGTGTGCCGGCCGCCAACACTCCCAACAATCCCGCCATCACGGGGCTGATCAGATAGAAGCCCACGATGGAAAGAAGCATTCCGATGATACCGACTGAGAAGTTGTCAACGAGCATTTCAAATCCAGGCTTGACCTTCCCTTTGACACCCTCATCAAACTTCTTGATCACCCAGCCCGCGAACGGACCCATAACCATCGCGCCCATCAGCATCGTCGTGTCCGGCTGTCCGCAGATCACACCGATCGTTGCAATTGCGCCCATGACAGCGCCCCTTTGTCCGCCCACATTGCGACCGCCAGTGTAGGCAATGAGCAATGGTAATACATACGAGAGCATCGGCCCTACGATGGTGGCCAACGCTGCGTTGGGCAGCCAGCCCGCCTCAATGAACAGTGCCGTCAAAAGTCCCCAGGCGATGAACGCGCCGATGTTCGGCATGACCATCGCGCTCAGGAACCGACCAAATGATTGAACCTTTTCTTTCATTCCCTTTTCCTCCTTCTCCTTATCTGTTGAAAGTAACTGCTCCGGATCGCCTTGTGGCTTTCCTTTTGTTAATTCAAATTATACGGAGTGAAATACAAATTTTCAAGGAAATGAAAAACGGCTTTGTCGCTGTAGGAAACGACAAAACCGTGAATAACAGACGATGCCATTTCCCCGCTATCCTTCGATTTTTTTCAGCTCTTTTGCAAAAAATTTCTTCAGCTCATTCGACAATTCGCCGCGAATCGAGTCTTCCTCTCCGCCAAAAATCGCCTCCAAAAAGTGTGGATTATCTATGAAGGAAGCACTGATTGCGCCCAATGCTTCCGCATGCAGGGAACGATGATCGTCTGCTGGCGAAAGCATCATCACCACCGCCGAAATCCCCTTGAAATATGGATCCGAAAAACCCTTCCCTCCCTTCGGAATACAGGAAACAAACACTGCCTCCTCCACTGCGTTCGTGCGGCAATGCAAAAGCCCGAATTTCATCTCCGGAAAGAGCTGAGAATAGAGCTTTTCCCGGTCCATGACCGCTTGGACAACTTCATTGGCCCGGGCTGTGCTTCCGGTAATCTTGAGTCCCAAAAACAGCAGCAACTCCCGGAAAGAAACCTTCTCTGACACCTGATAGGCATGGAAGTTGGAAAGGATCGTTCGCAGTTCCCTCGCCAAAAATTCAATCCGTTCTAATTGCGACAGAAAA
>JAFUXY010000285.1 GCA_017477005.1 Lachnospiraceae bacterium
AACGTAGAGGATATGGGCTTCCACAAGAGCCGGATCGAGGAATATACGCAGTTGAAAGGAGAGGTGGAAGAGGAGGTTACCCGGCTGACAATCGGAGAGATCGAAGATGCGAGAAAATATGCGGAGTCGGTGATCCGAGATCCCGGGCCGCTGGCCAGATACCTGCTGCATCTGTATTTGACGCCAGACGGACTCTATCGCTCGATGGCGGATGCCGTTCATTCCTGGCGATTGTACCGGTTCGGGAATCTGTTTTTCATCACGTCGGCAAAGCAGGTGCTAGATCTTTCGTTCTATGAATGGAAAGACGGCAAGATCGTCGCCAGACAGATTTTGGAATCGGAGGTAGCTCCGGAGGAAAATGCAAAGGAGCAGGATGCTTCTTCCTATTTCAATGGAGAAACCTTTGTCAATCCAAAACGAGCCAGAGAAGAACAGAAGGCGCAGGAAGAGAAGCAGAGGAGGTTTGAGGAGGAACGCCGCAAGAGACATCACCGGTTCAAGCAGTATGTGGCGTCGCATGAAAATGAAAGGAACTATGGAGATAGCTTCTTCTCGCCGCAGGCTCATCAGAATATCAGAATATTAAAACAAGAATATAGAAAACTTGTAAAGCGGTATCATCCTGATGCTGGTGGAACCGCACACGATGTCGAGATCATGCTCATGGTCATGAACGAACGAGCGGATATTTTGGAGAGGATGCAGCTTTAGGAACCGGGTTTGCGCTTTGCAGATGGGCATTTAGGCAAGTTAGGTGTATAGGTTATTTATGCACAGTTCCTTAAGACGAAAGCTCAATAAAGACAATTTCCGGGGGATTGCCAAAGCGCGGGATTATGACCGTGTTTGACAATCCCCTGCTGACAATCAGGGTAGAGGTTTCGGAGCGGTGCATACCAAAGGCGTATTTCGGAAACAGCCCTTGACCCGGCGCATAGAGACTATGCGGGTTGGAGCGGCCGATCCGTATCTGTCCGCCATGGGCATGGCCGGAGAGTACGAGATCGATCGAGCGGTTTTGCAGAAATGGTTCTTTGACGGCCCAGTATTCAGGGTGGTGGGAGAGCAGGATCTTGTAGCCTGGTAGTGCTGCAAAGGCATCCACAAATTCATAATCTAAGACCGGTGGGTCGGTGCGCTTGCGTCGTTTCCGGCGATCACGGATTGGGTAGTAGCCCTTCATTTCGGGGTGATTCCGATAGTATCCCCTTTTTCCCATCATGACCTGTGAGGTCAGACCTCCCAACAAAATATTTTGATTATTAAATTTATATTCAAGTTCTATCCATTCATTATCTAAAACAATGGCGCCGATTTTTCGGAATCGCTCTATATCCCGGTCGGAGGCATGCCATTCGTGATTTCCCAGTGACACATATGTAGGAGCAAGCGATACACAGCGCATCAAAAACGGTTTGATATTTGCCTCAAAGGGCAGAATGCTCTTGAACATGGGGGTCAGGCCAAGCTCATTTGGTTCGTAGGGCAGGTCATATCCATTCACAAGGTCTCCTGTGATTGCGATCAAATCTGGATTGTATTTTTCAAGCTCCGGCAGGATCCACTCGAAGGACGCGTTGTGCAGGTCGGAGAGATGGGCGATGCGCAGAGGACGCGCAAAGCCGGGGACGGACCATTTGTAGGTGGTGGTGTCGTATTTTGCCGTTGGTTTTATATTATTTATATTAAACATAATATTTCTAAACATACTTTTGTGTGCAGGATGAATGCTGGTATCTGTTCAGGTGGCTGAATAGTGACAAATGCCGACGTATATTGCATCAATATGGTGTAAGGGAAAGTACCCATCAGCATTTCTTTCAATATACCATGAAAAACGAAAGTTGGGAATCTAAGGAAGTGCTGATTTTATCATATTTTCCTGAAAACCATGCACACAAATCGCATAAGAATGCACTCCGTGCTGCGATTTGGCGCAAGGGAAACGCTTTAATCAGCGTTTCCCTAAATTTCTGTGTTTGTCAATAAAAAAAACTTGACAGGGATGGTTTTTTGGGTATAATGCTAGGAGATGCCTGAAGGACTTAGAAGGGGCTTGTCATGGAAGAAAAAGTTCGCTTGAGTTATTTGTTTGATTTTTATGGAGATTTATTGAATTCCAAGCAGAACGAAATATTTCAGACCTTTGTGTTTCAAGATTTGTCCTTGCAGGAGATGGCCGATGAGCTTGGGGTTTCAAGACAGGCCGTACACGAGAAGGTACGGCGCAGCATCCAAATTTTAGAGAATTATGAAAAACGGCTTAGGCTGTTGGAGAAGTATCGTCGCATCTGCGATATTGCGGATACGATTGAGACGGAGTTAGAAGAGAGTCCGGCGATTGCGGAAGAGACCTGCCAATCGGTTTTGGAAAAGCTCACCGAAATAAAAGAGGTGTTTTGATGGCTTTTGACAGTTTGACAGAAAAATTACAGAATGTATTCAAGAGCCTGCGCAGCAAAGGGCGGTTGACCGAGGCGGATGTGAAGACAGCGCTCAAGGAAGTGCGTATGGCGCTTTTGGAGGCGGATGTCAATTTCAAGGTCGTCAAATCCTTCACGAAGACTGTTCAGGAGCGGAGTATCGGCCAGGATGTGCTGAATGGCCTGAATCCAGCCCAGATGGTGATCAAGATCGTGGACGAAGAGATGACGTCTTTGATGGGGTCTGAGATTACAGAGATCGCCTATCGACCGGGACAGCAGACCACGATTTTGATGATGGTTGGCCTGCAGGGCGCCGGAAAAACGACAACGGTAGCCAAGCTAGCCGGAAAGATGAAGCTCAAGGGCAAGCGGCCTCTGTTGGTGGCCTGCGATGTCTACCGCCCTGCGGCGATTGAACAGCTTCAGATCAATGGCGAGAAGCAGGAAGTGCCTGTGTTTTCAATGGGTACGAAAAAGAAACCTGCGGATATCGCAAAGGCGGCGGTCAAATACGCCGCAGAGCACAACAACAATGTGATCATTCTGGATACGGCGGGGCGGCTGCATGTAGACGAGCAGATGATGCAGGAGTTGGTGGATATCAAAGCTGCCTGCGACGTGGCGCAGACGCTGCTCGTTGTGGATGCTATGACGGGGCAGGATGCGGTCAATGTGGCCTCTACGTTTGAAGAAAAGGTGGGTATCGATGGCGTGATCCTGACGAAGATGGACGGCGATACCAGAGGCGGCGCGGCGCTGTCGATCCGTGCGGTGACCGGGAAGCCCATTCTCTTTGTAGGAATGGGAGAGAAGCTGTCCGATTTGGAGCCGTTCCATCCCGACCGCATGGCCAACCGGATCCTTGGAATGGGAGATGTGCTTTCGCTGATTGAAAAAGCGGAGGCGACTATCGACGAGGAATCGGCGCGGAATCTGGGTACGAAATTAATCAAAGCGGAATTTGATTTCAATGACTACTTGGAATCAATGGCTCAGATGAAGAAGTTGGGCAGTTTGACAGATATTTTGGCGATGCTGCCGGGGTTTTCCAATTTGACTGGCGGGCAGATGGCGCAGCTCAACGACGCGATCGACGACCGGAAAATGGCGAGGATCGAAGCGATCATTTACTCGATGACTCCGGAAGAGCGAGCCAATCCCAAGATATTGAATCCCAGCCGCAAACGTCGTTTGGCGGCTGGCGCGGGGGTGGATATTTCCGAGGTCAACCGCTTCATCAAGCAGTTTGACCAGTCCCGGAAGATGATGAAGAAGATGCCTGCGATGATGGGGCAAAAGAAGGGCAAGATGGGAAAATTCAATTTTCCTTTTGCATAGAGAAGTGTAGAAATTTATTACATTTCTATAGTATACATTTTATTTTTAGGAGGGATAGTCATGGCAGTGAAGATCAGACTCAAGAGAATGGGCAAGAAAAAGCATCCGTTTTATCGTATTGTAGTAGCGGACGCAAGGAGTCCGCGCGATGGTCGTTTCATCGAAGAAATCGGTACCTACGATCCGAACAAGCATCCGAGCGAGTTCAAGGTCAATGAGGAAGCAGCAAAAAAATGGCTGACAAACGGCGCAAAGCCGACCGAGACAGTCAGCCGCATTTTCAAGTCGGTAGGCATCGCAAAATGATGAGGTAATATTTAATGAAAGAATTGTTAGAGGTCATTGCAAAATCTCTGGTAGATGTACCGGATTCCGTTGTGGTAGAAGAGGAGGATAGAGGTTCGACCCTTGTTTTGAAGCTGTATGTCGCGGATGGCGATATGGGCAAGGTGATTGGAAAACAGGGGCGGATTGCGAAAGCGATTCGTTCCGTGGTGAAAGCAGCTGCGTCGAAGACCGACAAGACCAAGAAGGTCATCGTGGATATCGTCGATGATTGAGGGAATGCGGCGCGTGGGCGTCATTACAAAGACCCACGGATTGAAAGGCGGTGTCAAGGTATATCCGACGACGGACGATCCAGGGAGGCTTTCGCCGGGACGCGTCGTCTGGCTTGACGCAAAGAGCGGGCCGATTTCGGCGACGATTAAAAGCGTATCTCCGTTCAAAAAGATTTTCATTATTACCTTTGAAGAATTTTCAGATATCAATGAAATAGAACCGTTCAAAGGGGTGGATCTTTTGATGGAGAATGAGCCGGACGCTTTGGCGGAGGGCGAGTATTATGTGGACGATCTGATCGGGCTTTCGGTACAGGATGAAGAGGGCCGAGAGTTGGGTACGCTGTCCGAGGTCATGGTGACGGGAGACAACGATGTCTACATTGTGAAAAGCAATGATGCCGAAATTTTGATACCCGCCATCAAAGATTGTATCTTGGAGGTTTCACCGGAGGAGGGCAGGATGAAGGTGCATCTGCTGCCGGGTCTTGTTTAGTCAGCAAAGAGAAATCGAAGGAGAACAATCAAGCTGATGGACGAGTCAGAGGTACAAGGATGAATTTTTATATCTTGACTTTATTTCCGGATATGGTTGTGGCGGTGATGGCGGAAAGCATAATGGCAAGAGCGAGGGAGTCGAAGCTGGTCAATATCTATCCTATGAATATCCGGGATTTTTCGGCGGATAAGCACAAGAAGGTAGACGACTATCCCTACGGCGGAGGCGCCGGGATGGTGATGTTTTGTCAGCCGATTTTCGACGCCTACCAGGAAGCGCTGCGACGGATCGGGCACGAAGCGCCGCTTGTCTATTTGACCCCGCAGGGCCATACCTTTACGCAGCAGATGGCACACGATTTTCTGAAATACGATGCGTTGGTGCTTCTGTGTGGACATTATGAGGGCGTGGATGAGCGGGTGATCGAAGAAATAGTGGATTTTCAGATTTCCATTGGAGACTATGTTTTGACAGGCGGAGAGCTGCCAGCGATGGTGTTGGTGGATGCGATTGCAAGGCTCGTGCCGGGGGTGCTACACAATGAGGCTTCGGCCGGGGCGGAATCGTTTGAAAACGGTTTGCTGGAATATCCGCAGTACACAAGGCCGCGGGTTTGGCACGGCCGGGAGGTGCCGGAGATACTGTTGTCCGGCCACCATGCCAAGGTGGATGAGTGGCGGCTGTCGCAGTCAAAGGCGCGTACCGAAAGGATTCGTCCGGATTTGCTGTAGGCTCTTGTCAAAAAGGTGTTTTCTATGGTATGATACATAGTTGTGATAAGGAGGTAGGAGTATGATAGCTCAGGAAGTGATCAGAGAAATTGAGCGGGAACAGCTCAGAGATGATATTACAGAATTTCATGTAGGCGATACCGTGCGTGTGCATGCGAAGATCAAGGAAGGAAACCGCGAGCGTATTCAGGTTTTCGAAGGGACGGTGCTGAAGCGTCAGGGCGGAAGCAGCCGCGAGACATTCACGGTTCGGAAGTTTTCAAACGGAGTAGGCGTGGAAAAGACCTGGCCGGTTCACAGCCCGAGTGTGGCGAAGATCGAAGTGGTTCGTCGCGGAAAGGTGCGCCGTGCGAAATTGTATTACCTTCGTGACCGTATTGGCAAGAAGGCCAAAGTCAAGGAAAAGGTATGATACGGCTTTCGAGTGTAGGGGAAAAGTGCAATCGGGTTCGGTTGTGCTTTTTCTTTTATATCGGCGCAGGTGAAGCGAAATAGAATTATGGCAGGAAACAATCGCAAAAGACACAAGACAAATCCGAATCCTCTTTTTTATCAATCAAAAAGAGTAAAAATAAAAAGAGGACTCAATTTTAGACGCAGACATCGAAAGCTGAATATCTCCCATGTACATCGAAAGGTTCTGCTGTTTTTGGAGATCGCTTTTGTGATTGCAGCGGCTTTTTTCGTGGCGGAAAGCTTTGGCATCCGGATCAAGGTGATCGGCGAGTCTATGGAACATACGTTGTCCGATGGAGATTCGGTGCTGCTCAATCGTCTGGGGACGGATTTTTTTGCACCGAAAAGCGGCAGCTTGGTGGCTTTTGTACCCGGTGGCAGCGAGGATGCGTCCCCGTCGATCAAGCGTGTGATTGGCGTTCCGGGGGATTCTGTTCGCATCGAAAACGGGGCGATCTATGTCAATGATTCGTTGTATGGGGATGAAGCGCTGTCGGATTATATTGAGGAAGCCGGGCTGGCCGCCAACGAGATTGTTTTGGGGAAGAACGAATATTTCTGCATGGGCGACAATCGAAACAACAGCCAGGACAGTCGCTATGAATCCATTGGCAACATTCGCCGCCGGGAAATGCTTGGGACGGTGTGGTTTGTGTTTTCGGAGGATGGATTCGGATTTGTACAATAGAAGAGGCGATAATAAATGAATATCCAATGGTATCCCGGCCATATGAACAAGGCCTTCCGGCAGATGAAGGAGGATCTGAAGCTGAACGACCTTCTGATTGAAATTTGTGACGCGCGCATACCGGTGTCCAGCCGCAATCCAGAAATTGCCAATCTAGCGCAGGGAAAGGAACGGATTGTTCTTTTGAATAAAAGTGACCTGGCGGATCCGACCGCTACGGATCGTTGGATCCGGCATTTCGAAAAAGAAGGCATATACGCGCTAGCGGTGGACGCACGGGCGAAGAAAACATTGCGAAATCTCGATGCAGTAGTCGAACGCGCGATGGAGAAAAAACGCAAAAGAGACGAACAGAGAGGGATTCATCCCCGGCCGGTACGTTGCATGGTTGTGGGGATTCCCAACAGCGGAAAATCAACGTTTATCAATTCCTATGCGGGGAAGGCGCAGGCCAAGACGGGGAACAAGCCCGGTGTGACAAAAGGAAAACAATGGATCCGACCGAACAAGCATCTGGAGCTTTTGGACACGCCAGGGGTGCTTTGGCCCAAATTCGAAGACGAGACGGTCGGTCTGCATTTGGCGAGTGTGGGTTCGATCCGGGATGAGTTGTTCGAAATCACGGATTTGGTGGGCGGTCTTTTAGAAATCCTATTTGAACGCTATCCAGACGCATTGGTGGAGACCTATGGCATCGAAAAGCAGGAGACCTTTGCCTTTTTGTCGGATTTTGCCGAGTCGCATGGATGCCTGCGTTCTGGCGGGATATTGGATATAGAGCGGGCAGGCAGGCTTCTTCTCAATGATTTTCGCAGTGGAAAATGGGGAAGGTTGAGCTTGGA
>JAFUXY010000286.1 GCA_017477005.1 Lachnospiraceae bacterium
ATCTTCGATACCGCAAAGTCGATATTCTTGTTCGAGCCCGGCTTGTAGGCCCCAATGTTGATCAAGTCCTCCGCC
The DNA here is from genome assembly GCA_017477005.1 of Lachnospiraceae bacterium. Classification (GTDB taxonomy): domain Bacteria; phylum Bacillota; class Clostridia; order Lachnospirales; family Lachnospiraceae; genus RGIG4930. The sequence goes on from JAFUXY010000286.1 coordinate 76, forward strand.
TCTGCATAGGTAGCCATGACGTTTTTCAATTTGCCCGCCGCGAGCTTGTGATCTTTGTCCGCCACCGCGGACATGACACGGGAAATACTTGCCATCACATCTATCGCAGGGTAATGATTCCGCGCCGCCAGAGAACGGTTCAACATAATATGCCCGTCCAAAATGCCTCTTGCAGTATCCGTGATCGGCTCATTGAAATCATCCCCGTCCACGAGGACAGCGTACAGACCTGTAATCGAACCCTTGTCCGAATTTCCGGCCCGCTCCAAAAGCCGGGGCATCTCCGAATACACACTTGGCGGGTACCCTCTTGTGACCGGGGGTTCGCCGGAGGCCAATCCGATCTCCCGCTGCGCCATAGAAAAACGGGTCATGTTGTCCATCATCAAAAGCACGTCCCGCCCCTTGTCCCGGAAATATTCTGCGATCGCCGTCGCCGTCTTCGCCGCCTTGTTGCGGATCAGCGCGGGCTTGTCCGAGGTCGCGATCACGACCACCGACCGCTTCATGCCCTCCGGCCCCAAATCCCGCTCCACGAATTCACGTACCTCACGCCCTCGCTCGCCGATCAGCGCGATCACATTGATATCTGCCCGTGTATTGCGGGCGAACATCCCCATCAAGGTCGATTTTCCAACACCGGATCCCGCGAATATCCCGATTCGTTGTCCTTTCCCTACGGTCAGCAAGCCGTCCACCGCCTTCACGCCCAGCGGAAGCGGCTCCGTGATCACGACTCTGGCCATCGGATCCGGCGGCTCCGCTTCGGCCGGGTAGACCTCTGTAAGCCCCAGATCCTCGTCGGTGTCCGTCGGCCGTCCAATGCCGTCTAAGGTATGCCCCAACAAGGCGTCTCCCACCGGAATCGAAAGCACCCGTCCTGTATTTTCCACCAGACACCCTTCGGATACGCCCTCCGCCGAGTCATAGGGCATCAAAATCAGGCGCTTTCCCTTGAACCCAACCACCTCCGCAATCAACCGGGTATCATTATTTTCATCAATGATAATTTCGCAAATATCTCCCAGCTTTGCCTCGGGACCGACAGACTCAATGGAAATCCCCACCACCTGGACAATCCGTCCAAGGTGGTTGAAATACCGCTTGTCCAGCACCGAATAATATTTTCTGCTTTCGAGTCGCGTCATCTCACAAGCCTTTCCTATAAAGCAATGAAAGCAGCCACACAAGGGCTGCTTATAGTGAAATCTTTTCTCATACCAAACTCAGCGCTCGCAAATCTTTCAGAAGATTTTCAAGTTGAACGTCCATTCCACAATCATAAACCCCGCCATCGGTCTCAATCTGGCACTCCTCATCGCCAAGAAGCGGATCCTTGATGATATCGATGCCGATCCCACTGCCGACTTTTTCAATCAGCATGGCCTTGTTCTCATTGAGCAAATCATAATTGTGGTCATTCACCCGCACCATGTATTCCTTGCTGCTCGGTGTGTTTGAAATCACATTGTCTACCAGATGCAGAATAATCTCTTCTTTATCAGAAAACTCAATGTGGAATACTTTGTCAATGATATCGCAAAATAAATCTCCCATTTGACGTTCAAAATTGGATTCCTTTTGCTTGTATTCCGCTTTGAGCCGTCGTACCTCCGCATCAAATTCCGCCGATTTGGCAGCGAAATCCGCCTCCCGTTCGGCATAGCTTTCCTTCAGTGCATTGGACTTGGCCTCGTATTCTTCAAGAGCTTTGGCACCGCCCTCTTCATAGCCTGCCTGATAGCCCTCGGCATGGCCGGCAGCCCGCCCCTCTTCTTCGGCCCGTCCTTTGACCTCCTGCGCCTCAGCAAGCGCCTGTTCCGCTTCGCCCCGAATCTGCTCGGCGTTTTCTCCGGCCTCCGCCAAAATCTTCTCCGCCTCGGCATTGGCGTTCGCTAGAATTTCATCGGACTCTTTCTGGATCTCTGCTAATATTTCCTCCCGATTGATCGGAGGTTCTTCTTCCTCCTCCACTTCTTCGGGTTCTTCTTCGAATTCTTCTTCCTCTTCGTACAAAAAGCCATCGGAATGGACATACAACAGGGGCGTGCCGTCCTCATCAACCGGCAATAGTACATTGCCCTCCTCATCAACCGGCAGGATTGGCTTCCCTTCTTCGTCCGGCTCAAGCGTTTCCAAATAATCTTCGACAAGCTGTCTGCGGCGTTCCTCGGCCTGCCTTTCCAACTCTCTTTTTCTGGCTTCTACGATCTGGCTCATCCGTTCATTAGAATCAATGATCTGCTGCTTTGAGGCATCAGCAGGGGACATAGCCAGCCCTCTTATCACATTATACAACGAGGTCGTCACCTCCACCTCTTGAAATCACGATTTCGGAAGCGTCTTCGAGCTTTCGGATCACACCAACGATCTTCTGCTGCGCCTCTTCCACGTCCTTCATACGCACCGGACCCATGAATTCCATTTCTTCCTTGATCATTTCGGCCAAACGCGAGGACATATTCTTCAGTACAGCGCCCTGTACTTCTTCGTTGGAACCTTTCAACGCAATCGACAGATCGTTGTTCTCCACATCCCGCAGCACGCGTTGGATCGAACGGTCGTCCAACAGCAGGATGTCCTCGAATACGAACATCTTCTTTCGGATTTCCTCGGAAAGTTCAGGCTCTTCAATCTCCAAAGCCTCCATGATCCGCTTTTCTGTACCACGGTCTACGGCGTTCAAGATCGCTACCACCGCATCCACGCCACCGGCCGACGTATAGTCCTGATTGATCAGCGAAGACAGCTTCCGTTCCAATACACGCTCCACCTCCTTGATCACCTCGGGAGAGGTACGATCCATCAGAGCGATACGCTTGGCCACGTCCGCCTGCTTGTCCGGCTCCAAGGCTCCCAAAATAATCGAAGCCTGCGCCGCCGAAAGATACGACAGAATCATCGCGATCGTCTGCGGATGCCTGTCCTGTATGAAATTCAACACCTGCTGCGGCTCCGTCTTCCGAATGAATTCGAACGGACGCACCTGCAACGAAGCCGTCAGCTTGGTAATCACGTTTTTCGCCTGCTCATTGCCGAGCGCTTTTTCCAACAGCTCCTTGGCATAGCCGATACCGCCCTCTGCAATGTACTGCTGCGCCAGACACACCTGATAGAACTCGTCCACCACCGCGTCCTTGATCTCCGCAGAAATACTCCGGGTGTTTGCGATTTCCAACGTCAGCTCTTCAATTTCGTCCTCTTTTAAGTGTTTGAAAATATCTGCCGACTTTTCGGGACCCAAAGTAATCAAAAGCACCGCCGCTTTCTGTACTCCGGAAAATCCTTCGAGCGCTTCGCTTGATTTTACTTCGGTATCCGCCGCCATCAGATCCGCCATATCCTAACCCCAATCTTCGTTGAGCCAGTTGCGCAGCAATGCCGCAGCCGCCTCCGGTTTCTCTTCCACAAACTTCTCGATCACCATACGCGCCTCTGACTTGTCGGAGTAAGCGATATCGTCCAAAGTCTGCTCGGTCACTTCCTGTTCCACCTGCGCTTCTTCTTCCTTCCTCGCCTGAGCCTGCAGCAGATCCTCTACCGTCACCTCGTCTGCAATCTCCTCTTCTCTCTCTCTTCGCAGAGACATAAATACTACGAAGCCTAACAGCAGGAAGATAAGAACCGCCAATGCAATCTGCAGATAATCCGTGTAATTCCGTCCATCCTCTGAATACTGAAACATCGGCACACTGTAGGCGACGACGCTGACCCGCTCCACCGGAATGCTCGTCGCATTAGCCACCGCCTGAATCAGATTTTCATCGACCTCAATCGGCTGCTGCGTATTGTTTTCTTCTACGAATTGGGCGAATGTCGTGCCATCCAACAGACCGGCTTCCCGCATACGGTCTTCGTTGTAGATCACATTGTTGTACGCTACCACTGTCACAGAGGACTCTTCATAATTCACCTTGCCGATCGAGCCATCCGACGTCGTGATCCGTTCACTCGGCAGATAATCCTGCGAGGTCTCCGTCGATGAAGAGCTCCCGGTCGCGTCGTCCTCGATCACATAGGTCTCGTCGTCGTTTGAATCGGTACCCGGAGTCCCGGCCCATCCTCCTGTCGAGCTGAAGGAACGGGTCGTCGTATTTCCCAAATAACCTTCGGTCTTACCTTCTGCGTCCTGATAGTAGTGATAATCCACATAGCTCGTATCGTCAAAATCCATCGACAGGCTCAGACTGACCTCCACATTGTCAAACATCGCCCTGCCGTTGTTGTTGGCGGAAAAGGCCTGCTTGACCTGTTTCATCAGCGTCTGCTCGCGTTCGCGGCGGATCCGCTCATTGCGGAGCATAGCACTCGTCTCCATATCCTGCGCCGTCACAAGATCTTCTTCGTCGTCCTCCCAGATCACATCGATCGTATCCTCTCCGCCGATGAATATCGAATTTCCTTCGGAGTCAATGATTGTAATATTGTCTGTCGTATCGTTTCCGAGACCGGTCGCAATGTATTTCGCGATCCCGGCCGCCGTCTTTGCGTCGAGATTGTCGGTCAGCTTCAGGATCACATTGGCCTAGTATTCCTTGGTATCCGCAATCAGCGTCCCGTCGTCATCCGGGAGGGACAGCGTCACCTCGGCCTCTTTGATCCCGGAAATCGTCTCCAACTGGGCGGCAAATTTGTCCTCCAAATAGACCTGATACCGCTTTTTCTTGTCGGCCTCCGTCGTCGAAAAGCTGCCGTCGATCACATCGGAGATGCTGTATCCCTTCGAAGGAATCCCGTTCGTCCCAAGGGCGATGCTGGCCGCTGCCTCGTCCTTTTCATTGATCGTATAGGTCATGCCATTTTTGCTGACCGTGTACGATATCCCTTCTCCGCTCAGCACGTCCTGAATTGCCTTCGCCTCGTCCGCGTCCTTCGCCGTCGCTATGTCGATCAGATGCGGTCTTGTCATGGCAAAGATCAAGATACCCACCGCAATCGTCACCACGGCCGTCGCACTGATAATCAGAATATGCTGTAGTCTTGACAGACCCAACCAAAAATCATGAATGCGCTGCCACACGGACAGCGCGGTTTGTTGTACTCTTTCCGGCATTGTTTTCTCCCTTTGACTCTATGGAACTAAATTTGCATCTGCATCAACTGTTGATACGCTTCAATAAAGCGATCCCTGACGGCCTTTGTATATTGAAGAGCGATCGATGCTTTCTGCTCAGCGATCATCAGATCGTGTGTATTATCCGCCAGCCCCAATTCAAAGCGGATAGCCTCATTTTGTGCCTTGTTCTGCAGGGTATTCGTCTCCTTCACGAGTCCCATTGCGGCATCGAGCACCGACTGAAAGCTCTGCGGCTCCTCCTCTTCATTCGGAAGCATCGGAACCTCATCCACGAGATTCATCGGTCTCTGTGGCGCCGCCTTG
>JAFUXY010000287.1 GCA_017477005.1 Lachnospiraceae bacterium
ATCCATGATCGGCTTCGTGATCTTGAAAGTCGCGTCCAGATCGTCGATGTGCTCCACTGCCACGATCAGCGTCAGCACCTTCGTCATAGAAGCCGGCACTACCACCATATCCGCTTCCTTCTCGGCGATCATCTCTCCGGAATCCAAGTCCACAAGCACGCCATTCTTGGAATAAACCGTGCCTCCGGTCCCGTCTTCCTTGATCTCGGGGATCGTCTTCGTCTTTTTTGAGCGATGGAAGGTATAACCAGGCGCAAACGAAGCCGCCAGCTCATCCACCTCTTCCTCTTCGACCACCGATTTTTTTTCAAAATCCGCCTCGGGTTCTTCATCCTCCGGAAAAACTTCTTCCGCCAACGCCTCTTCCGGCGCGTCCGCAGCAGCCGTCTCTTCCTCGACAGCTTCCGTCTCAGCCACTTCGATTTCATCGTGTACGCGACCCGGAAAAACCTTGTGCCATGCGAACACCACGCCGCCGAAGCAGAGCGTGATCGCCAATATCGTCATCAGGACAAACGCCAACCGTCCGCTCTGAATGTAATACAAGATCCACTCTCCCGTCGTCTGCGGGCGACGGCGCCGCCTTCTTCTGCGGCGAACCGTATGTCCCCCGGTCTGCTGATACCGATCATCTCTTTCTCTACGCATCGATAAACTTATCGTGGACAGCGCGCATCGCCATATCCACGTCCTCCAGGCCGATCAATACAGTAATCCGAATCTCCGACGTGGCGATCATCCGAATGTTGACCCCTACGTCGTACAAGGCTTCAAACATCTTGGCAGCCACACCGGCGTGGGTCTGCATCCCAGCTCCCACCACAGAGAGCTTCGCAATGTTTTCTTCCTCCTTGACCTCCGATATCGTCAGGCGTTTTTGATTCTCACGCAGCGCCTCGACCGCTTCCCTGGCCTGGCTCTTGTCCACCGTGAAAGAAATATCCTTGGTGTCGTCCCGTCCGATCGACTGCAGGATCACATCTACATTGATATTGTGCCTCGCCAGAAGATCAAAAATCCGGAACGCAATTCCCGGTTCATTCTTCACGCCTAATACAGCAATCCTGGCCGCATTCTTGTCTACGGCCACGCCGCTTACCAGCATGCTCTCCACGTCTGTCTCCTCCTTTACGATAGTGCCCTCCTGCCGATTCAGGCTCGAACGCACCACCAACGTCACTCCGTATTTCTTGGCCAGCTCTACCGACCGATTGTGCAGCACCTTTGCGCCGAGAGTCGCCAGCTCCAGCATCTCGTCGTAGGTGATCTCTTTCATTTTCTTCGCATGCGGAACGATGCGCGGATCCGCCGTATAAATGCCCTCCACGTCCGTATAAATCTCGCAGGCGTCCGCCCGCAGCGCCGCCGCCAAAGCGACCGCCGTGGTATCCGAACCGCCGCGCCCCAAGGTCGTCAGATCGTCCCGTCGATTGACTCCCTGGAAGCCCGTCACGATCACGATCCGCCCGGAATCCAGTTCGTTCAAGATCCGCTCCGAATCGATCCGCTTGAACCGAGCATTACCATAATTCGACGTGGTGTGCATCGCCACCTGCCAGGCGTTCAGGCTGATCGCCGGTACGCCCTTTCTCGCCATCGCCATCGCCATCAGCGCCACCGAAGTCTGCTCCCCGGTCGCCAAAAGCATATCCAGCTCCCGCCTCGGCGGATTGGGGTGGATGGTCTGCGCCCGATTCAAGAGCGCGTCCGTCGTCTTTCCCATCGCGGACAGCACCACCACCACTTTATTTCCTTTGGAATAATCCTCGATGCAGCGATCCGCCACGTTGTTGATGCGCTCGGCATCCGCCACCGAAGACCCTCCGAATTTCTTTACAATTAGCATACCATCCTCACAGTGCCAGGCGAATCCGTCCGATCATCGCATCCTGCAGCGAATTCGCCACCTTTTCCTCAAAATCATACTCGCTCATTTTAACGGTAATAATCCCCGTCTCGCCTTCAATCCCGGCGTCGACAAAGGAATCCACCACAAAGCACAGCTTCTCTATCTCCTGCTTCGACAACCCCTTG